>NZ_CAXCAM010000097.1:0-1585 GCF_963980585.1 uncultured Ilumatobacter sp. | reverse complement strand
CGCTGACATCCGCGCTGACGATCGTGACCTGAGTGGCCACCCGCGCTGCAGCCCGCATCTCGCAGATCGCATCGTCCTCGGTCAGATCAGCCACCGACGGGACGCTATCGAGCAAGGGGTCTGTCAAATCAAGCGTCGACAGCGTCGATGACATCCACCGATTGGACACGCTCGCCCGCGCCGCCACACTTGCTCGTGTCCGGCAGCGAAGGGTCAGCGGAGGACCAGCGGACCGTCAGCTCGGAAATTCGTCAGGCGGATCGACGGCGAAAAGCCACGCATCAAAGAATCCGGTGAGGTCTCGGCCAGCTTCTTGTTCGGCACGCTCGATAAACGCCGCCGTGGTCTGCGACGACCCGGCGTTCTCCGCAAGCCAGCCTTGGAGCAGTGCGAAGAAGGCCTCGTCACCCAGTTCGAGCCGCAGGGCGTGCACAATCACCGCGCCGCCGTCGTACGTCTCGAACCCGAACAGGTTTGAGACGCTCGGCTCACCAGTCGATTGTCGACCGTTCTGCCGGGCTTGGAGCGCCACTTCTGCCTGGGACTCCAGCACCGCCTGATCAACCTCGTCGAGCCAGAGCCACTGCGCGTAGGTCGCAAAGCTCTCGTTGAGCCACAGGTCGGACCACGTTGCCGGGCTGACTGTGTTTCCGAACCACTGGTGCGCGAGTTCGTGCGCAAGCAGGAGGTGCTGAATGAAGCCCAACTCGCCGCGACGGAAGTCGGCAGCAGCAAACAATGAGCGGCCCTGGGTCTCCATTGCCAGACCCGAAGGGCTGTCGATGAACGCCAGCCCGTACTCGCTCAGCGGATACGGCCCGAATCGCTCCTCGAAAAACGCCATCTGTGGCGCGATCTGCTCGAAGAACACGCGGTGCACGTCTGCAGTCCCCGACGGTACGAGGTGTGTGATCGGAAGATCAGCGCCTGACTCAAGTGCAATCGAAGCGTCCTCGATGAGCTCATAGTCGCCGATGACGAGATGCACGAGATAGGTCGACATCGGGTCCTCGCTCTCCCAGATCCACGCCTCGGTCGCGCCGCCGCGCTGGATCAACGTCCCATTCGCCGAGACGACGTCGGCTTCGGGTGCCGTCACTTCGAATCGCCACAGTGCCTTGTCTGAGGGGTGATCGTTGCTCGGCAGCCAGGTCCGTGCCCCATCTGGCTCGTTGAGCACATAGGCGCCTCCCTCGGTCGGAAACCATCCCACGGGCAGCCCGACCGCCGAGGTGCCGCCATCCGGCGATGCCGAATAACTGACGGTGGCAACGACAACATCGTCCCGGTTCGCCGGGAGGTCGATGAGAAGTTCCTCGAAGGACTGTTCAAAGACTGCCGCGGCTCCATCGACAAGGACGGTGTCGACGTCGAAACCGATCGCGTCGAGCGACAATTGCGAGAGGTTCGGCGCCACTGCCGTGGTGATGTCGATCATGGCATCGAAGGTTTCCGCTGCCACATCAACATCAAGCACAACGTCGTAGGAAAGCACATCAACCCCAGGCGCTCCGAGTTCCGGGAAGAGTCGATCGTCGAGACCCTGCGAAAATTCGACTGGCTCGGCCGGGAGATCTGTCGTCGT
>NZ_CAXCAM010000096.1:0-1597 GCF_963980585.1 uncultured Ilumatobacter sp. | reverse complement strand
TCCACGCTTATGTTCTGATTAGCCATCACTGCCCCTCCGTCTGAAAATTCATCGATTGCGTCCCGGGGTGTGGTGTAGGAGGGTCGTGCGATCCTCTTGCTTGATGTCAGTCGCGGGATGCGGCTGGCAGGGATTGTAGGTCGGGTTCGATTCCGTCGATCTCAGCGACGGACGCGGCGGAGATGTAGCGGCGTTCGGCGGCGATCATTTCGTCGTTGATCTCGACGAGCAGCGCGCCGACGAGGCGGATGACCGAGGCGGTGTCGGGGAAGATCGACACGACGTTGGTTCGTCGTTTCAGTTCGCGGTTGAGGCGTTCGATCGGGTTGTTCGACCAGATCTTGGACCAGTGCGCGTTCGGGAACCCGGTGTAAGCCAACAAGTCGGTTTCCATCCCTTCGAGCAGCGCAGCGACCTTCGGAGCGAGCGGCTCGAGCTGGCCAACGACGAGACGCAGCTGGGCTGACGCGGTGGTGTGGTCGGGTTGAACGAAGATCGTGCGGATCAACGCGGAGATTACCTGGCGTTGCTGGTGGGGTGCGGCGCGCATCATGTTGCGCATTGCGTGGACTCGACAGCGTTGCCACGCAGCACCCTGGAACTTGTTGCGGATGGCGGCGACGAGGCCGGCATGCGCGTCGGAGATCACGAGCTTCGTGCCGGCGAGCCCGCGGCCTTTGAGGTCGCCGAGGAACTCTTTCCAGAACGTCTCGTTCTCCGAATCACCAATGTCGACACCAAGGACTTCTCGATGGCCGTCAGCGCGTAGCCCGGTCGCGATGACGACTGCTTTGGATACGACGTGACGGTTCTCGCGGACATGCACATAGGTCGCGTCGAGCCAGACATAGACAAACGGTTGGTGATCAAGCCGGCGTGTGCGGAGCACGTTGACGTCGGCGTCGATCTGTTTGCAGATCCGCGACACGGTCGACTTCGACACGCCGCTGTCACACCCGAGTGCCTTGACGAGATCGTCGACCTTCCGGGTCGAGGTGCCGGTGATGTACGCGGTCATGATCACCGCCCACAGCGCTTTGTCGATCCGACGGCGCGGTTCCAACAGCTCGGGGAAGAAACTACCGGCACGCAGCTTCGGGATCGCCAAGTCGACATCGCCGGCCGGCGTCGTCAACAGCTTCGGGCGGTGCCCGTTTCGTTGCGCCAGTCGGCTGTCGGTTCGCTCGCCATGTGCTGCGCCGATCGTCGCGGTCAGCTCGGCTTCGATCATCTCCTGGAGCGCCGCGGCCAGGATGTCGCTGAGCGAGGTGGTCAGGGTGGAATCGGTGCCGATCAGTCGACTCGACAGTTCGGACAGGGCAGACTCGTAAGTGGTCATCGTGCGGTGTTCCTCTCAGTTGCTTGGTCGCATTTGAGAATCGCACGATGGCCATCACCATCTCGGTGATGACCGCCTCCTACACCACGTGACGGGACTTACCCGCTCTACACTGCGAAAATGCCGCACACCGAGGTCAGCGACGACTCCACTTCGGAGGAACCGGACCGCGACTACTGGGAACGGTACGACCACCCGATCGATCTCGACAATCCAGGTGACTCGCGCGCCGTTGTGCTCGGCTGTCTTTCGACTGAG
>NZ_CAXCAM010000095.1:0-1910 GCF_963980585.1 uncultured Ilumatobacter sp. | reverse complement strand
GGTTGGACTGATTCGTCGTTCATTGGAAGATCCTCACTGGGGCGACTGGTACGAACCAAAAACTATCAGCGGCGTCGTGACTCGGGCACTCGCGGCAGGCTTGAACGAGTCGGTCTCCATCACGGCGACCGACCTCAACCAACCGATGCTCGATCACGCCGAGGCCATGGGCACCGCCGGTCCGGTCGAGTGGCAGCAGGCGGACGTGATGAACCTCCCGTTCCCCGATGCCTCGTTCGACGTCGTCGTGTGCCAGTTCGGCGTGATGTTCTTCCCCGACAAGGTCGCAGCACACGCCGAGGTCGCACGCGTACTCCGGCCGGGTGGCACCTACCTTTTCACTGTCTGGGATGCGATCGAGCAGAACGAGTTCGTGCATGTCGTCGAGCGGTCCCTTGCAGAGTTGTTCCCATCGGATCCGCCGAGGTTTATGTCACGCACACCACACGGCTATCACGACGACGCCGTGCTCCGCGCTGACCTCGCGATGTGCGGAGGATTCGCATCAGTCACGATCGACACCGTCGACGCACACAGCCGAGCGGCGACGTGTCACATTCCGGCGAGGGCATACCTCGAGGGCACACCGTTGCGAGCCGAAGTCGAAGCGCTCGACCCGAACGGCCTTGCTGTGGCACTCGAAGTGTCGGCTGCCGCTCTGACGCAGCGATTCGGTTCCGTCGACCCCGTCGGCAAGATCCGCGGTTTCGTTGTGACGGCTACGAAATCTGGACTGCTCCCAACGGTTCAATCAGGTTTCCTCTCGGACATCGAGCCGCGAGAATGACCAGATGAACACGACTGTCGAAGTCTTCGCCGACATCACCTGTCCATTCACGCACGTCGGTCTGAAACGGGTCATCGAACACGTCTCGATCCTCGACCATCCTGTCGACGTCGTCGTTCGAGCGTGGCCGCTCGAGTGGGTGAACGGCAGCGCGCTCGATGTTGCCCCCGTCCAGGTCAAGGCCGCCGCGCTGAGTGAACAGCTCGGCGTGGATGATTTTGCTGGGCTGCGGCCCGACCATTGGCCATCCACCACCCTGCCCGCACTCGAGCTGGCAGCAGCTGCATACGGCGTCGACGCCGCGACGGGCATGGCTGTGAGCCTGGCATTGCGCGTGGCGCTCTTCGAGCAGGGCCGTGACGTTGGCGACCTCAACGTCCTGGCTGAGATCGCTGCCGAACACGGTGTCACCCCGCACGACGAGAGCATTGCAGTGCGCGCCGACTACGAGGACGGACTGGCCCGTGGGGTCAGCGGTTCACCGCACTTCTGGGTGGGCGACACCAACTTCTTCTGCCCGGCACTGGACCTCGGACACGATGCCGAGAACCACCTCACCGCGCGGTTCGACCCCGACAGCCTCGCTCAGTTCTTCGCCACCATCGACGACTGAACCTCAGCAGCGCATCGCCTGCGACGATCCATCACGACCAGCGCGGCGTCGAGCGGCTCCGAACGATGTCACTACTGTTCGTACATGAGCAGCATCGACGAAGCGCAGCGTTCGGCGACCGAGGCGATTGCCAGTCCCGGTGATTGGTTGACCGGCGCACAGCGCATCGGCGTGTGGCGAGAAGCGCGAGCAGCCGATACCAACGAGCTCGATCAAAAGCGGCGACGGGCACTGTCGCCAAACGCGGTCAGCGGTTCACACGCAAGCACCGCTGAACTTTCAGCACCAGCGATGGAGGTCGTGCACCGCACAGCGTCAGATCCAGGTCGGCTCACACGGTCGTGGGCCGCCGAACAGATCGCTGCACTCGGCGAAGAGACCTACACGGAGCTGATCGGCGTCACGGCGATCGTCACGGTCATCGACCGGTTCCAGCGGGCCATGGGTCGCCCTGAACTGCCGCTCCCAACACCCGCCGCTGGCGAGCCAACGCAGGTACGTCCTGACGAC
>NZ_CAXCAM010000094.1:0-1993 GCF_963980585.1 uncultured Ilumatobacter sp. | reverse complement strand
GTCGACGATCATTGCGGTGATGGTGTGAACCGGCGGTCTCAAGAACGGTCCGGCAAGGTGCCCCATAGCTGCAGAGTCTGCCATTCAGGACGAAAGTCCCTTCAATCGTTAAGGCCTTAATGATTATGTTGGTCGCCATGGCCCCAAAGACGCAACTCGCACTCGAGATGGAACTTCCGCCGACAACCGACCAGCCGAACGTGTTTCCGCTGAGCTGGCACGCTGGCACCGCGAAGATGGAAGAGATCTGGTCGGCGAGCCAACGTGAGGTGTGGGATCCAGCCCAGCTGTCGTGGGACACCTTCGACCCCGAGTCGTACACGTGGGAAGAGCGCGAGGCAATCGCCTACTGGTGGACGCTGCTCTCGGTCTTCGATGCGTCGGCACCTCCGGTGTTTGCTGAAGCGTTTGTCAAGACGTACGAAGTGCATGAGGAAGACGCGGTGCGTCGGTGCTTCTTTTCCGTCACCCGTGACGAGCAGAACCACGAGCAAATGTGCGGCATGGCCATCACCAAGATGCTCGGCTGGCCCGACCCGCTCACCTACGAACCGAAGACCGACCTCGGCATGCGGGCCCAGCGCAATGTGAAGTGGCTGTACTTCAACGGCGGTCGCTACTGGGACGGTTTCAAGCAGGCGGTACCGAAGTACTCGCTCGCTGTGTTGTTCTCGTCGTTCCTGATGGGAGAGATCGCGGCAGCGACCATCTTCCACCAGATGGCCGAAGGTGCCCGCGAGCCAGTCTTCGAAGAAGCGTTCACGCATATCGGACGCGATGAGGGTCGTCACATGGCGATCTGCATGGCGCTCATGGAGCGTGACTACCCACATCTTGACGTCACCGACCGCGAGCTGATCACGAAGCAAATCCGAGCCGGTTACCTCTTCCTGTCGGCCGTGCTGTTCGAGCCGCCGGAAGCTTTTTGGGACCTGCCGTCTGACTTCATCGAGGTGCAGCGGAGTTGTGAGGCGGTCGCCCGCGATGCCGGGTTCCATATCCCCGAGTTCAACGAGAAGAAAGAGAACTGGCGCCAGGCAATCCTGAACCTGAAGGCAGTGCTCGACAAGTACGACATCCCCTTCCCGGCGATTCCTGAGCTGGAGATCAGCGGCCAGGAGGTCAACGACATCGATCTCGAAGACATCATCCCCGTCTTCTGATGAGTGCAGGGGAACAGGTCATCCGGCTCGCACCGTCGGGCAAGGATGTGCGCTGCGAGCCAGGTGACACGGTCTTGGGCGCGCTCGAACGGGGCGGCTACGCGCTGCCGAACAACTGTCGAGCCGGGGCCTGCGGTGAGTGCAAAACCAAGGTGGTCGGTGGCGACGTCGATCAGGGCATGGTGCTGGATATGGCGCTTTCGGCTGACGAGCGCGCCGATGGATATCGACTGATGTGCATGGCCAAGCCGACGACCGATGTGGTCGAGATCGAGTTCGGCACCGACGACGCCATGCCGAAGCTCTTTCCGCCACGCGACCGCGTGCTGTCGGTCGTGACCGAGAAGATCGTGCGGACACCCAAGATTGTCGAGCTGCGAATCCGGCCGATCGGTGACCCGATTCGGTACTGGCCGGGCCAGTACCTGATGGTGGGTGACGACAATGCCGGCGCCCCGCCGCGCCCATACTCAATCGCCAACGCGCCGCGGCCCGACGGCGAAGTGGTGCTGCTTGTGGCTCGGGTTCCTGACGGAGCAACGAGCAATTGGATTCACGATCAGCTCGCCGTGGGTGATCGCATCGCCGTCGCCGGCCCCTATGGCACCTTTATCGGCGATCCGGGCACTGACACGCCGGTGCTGTGCCTTGCAGCCGGATCCGGACTCGCCCCAATTCTGGCGCTCGCTGACGGTGCTCTTCGACGCGGTTTCAAACATCCGGTGACGCTGCTGTATTCGGCGCGGACGCACGACGACGTGTTCGACGAAGGCCTCATGGCGTGGTGGAGAGCGAAACACCGACGCTTCGAATTTCGAGTGACCTACACC
>NZ_CAXCAM010000093.1:0-2362 GCF_963980585.1 uncultured Ilumatobacter sp. | reverse complement strand
ACTTCGGTGAGACCCATGCGATGGGCTGCAAGAATCTTCTGCTTCAAGCCGCCAATGGGGAGCACCTGACCCTGCAGGTTGATCTCGCCGGTCATCCCGACAGTTGGCTTGACTGCCCGGCCGGACAGCAACGACACCAGGGCCGTGGTCATCGTGATGCCCGCAGACGGGCCGTCCTTCGGGATCGCGCCGGCTGGCACATGCACATGGAAGCGCTGGCGCATCGACTCCGGGTCAAGGCCCAGTTCGTCGGTGTGTGACCGCACATAGTTCAGCGCGATCTGGGCGGACTCCTTCATCACGTCACCGAGCTGACCGGTCAACGTCAGGCCCGGTTCGGAGTCGGGCCCGGTCGGGAAGGCCGTGGTTTCGACGAAGAGCACGTCGCCGCCGGCACCGGTGACTGCGAGTCCCGTGGCCACGCCAGGTGTGTCGGTTCGGTCGATCACTTCGTCGTCGACCTTGCGTCGACCGATCCAGTCGGTCAGCTCGTCCGCGCCGATGGCGATCGGCGTGTCCGAACCCGTTGCCACCTTCGCGGTGACCTTGCGCACCAGTCGGCCCAACTCGCGTTCGAGTGAGCGCACGCCCGCCTCTCGGGTCCAGCCGGAGATGATCGAGCTGATCACGGCGTCGTCGACCGTGACCTCGTCGGGCTCCAAGCCAGCACGTTCGATCTGTCGCGGAAGCAAGTAGCGGTGTGCGATGAAAGTCTTCTCTGCCTCCGTGTAACCATCAAGGCGGACGAGGTCCATCCGGTCGAGCAGCGGGCCCGGGATGGTGTCGGCAACGTTGGCCGTAGCGATGAAGACCACTTCGGACAGGTCCAAGTCGACCTCGAGGTAGTGATCGCGGAACGTGTGGTTCTGCGCGGGGTCGAGGACTTCGAGCAACGCTGCGGTCGGGTCGCCGGACCAGCCGCCGGCGGCCAGCTTGTCGACCTCGTCGAGCAGGATGACCGGGTTCATCGTCTTGGCTTCCTGCAGCGCACGGACGATTCGCCCAGGCTGCGAGCCGACGTACGTGCGGCGGTGGCCGCGGATCTCGGACTCGTCGCGGACACCACCGAGGGCAACACGAACAAACTCGCGGCCCATGGCTCGTGCAATCGACTCACCGAGGCTGGTCTTGCCGACCCCGGGCGGACCGATGAGGGTGATGACCGACCCGTGCCCGCGGGCGGTTCGTTCGCCGTCGGCATCGACGCGAGCGTCGAGGCCGCGCTCGTGGCGAAGCTTGCGCGTGGCGAGGAACTCGACGATGCGATCCTTCACATCGTCGAGGCCGTAGTGATCAGCGTCGAGCACCGTCTGCGCGTCGTCGAGATCGATGTTGTCGTCACTGCGCTCGCCCCACGGCATCTCGAAGATGCGGTCGAGCCAGGTGCGGATCCATGAGTGCTCGGGTGACTGGGAACTCATCCGCTCAAACCGGTCGAGCTCCTTGTCGATGGCAATCTTGACCGATTCGGGCGCGTCGAGATCCGCCAACTTCGCGCGGTACTCGTCGGTGACGTCCTCGTCGCCTTCACCGAGTTCTTTTCGAATGGATGCCATTTGCTGGCGCAGCAGATACTCACGCTGCTGCTTGTCCATGCCTTCGCTGACGTCGTTGCGAATCGTCTCGGCGACCTGCAACTCGTTGAGGTGATTGCGCGCCCACGAGTGAAGTGCATCGACGCGGTCCGCGACGTCGGTCGCGCGCAGCACGACGAGCCGGTTGTCGTCGGAGAATTCAGCCCAAAGCGCCACGGCATCAGCGAGCGCGCCAGGTTCCTGGATTGTCCGGAGGAGTTCGGGCAAGCGACGCGAGTTGCGCTTCTCGGCGATGAGCTCAAGGGTGGCGCGTAGTTCACGCGTTGCCGCTGTGGTCGACGCGCTTGACGGTCCGTCGATCAACAGTTCAGCTTCGGCAAATGTTGCCGCTCCGGATTCGACCTGCGTCGACGTGATCCGCGCTCGGCCTTCGACGCGGACAATCGCTGCCGACTCACCAGTCGGCAGATTGCCCACGTTCGGGACGCGCGCCACCACGGCCAGTTCGTCTTCGTCGCCCCCGGTCAGGAGCAGTCGCGAATCGTTCAACTCTGTGGCAGCAGTAATCGCCAGGCGCAGGGCGTCGGTGGCGAGGGTCAGCGTGACCGTGGCGCCAGGAAGCACAGCACTCGGGAGGTGCGCGATGGGGAGGCGAATGGTCGTGACGGGTGTGGCCGGTGGCGGTGTTGCTGAGGAGGTGTTCGACATGTGACCACGCTAGGCACAAACAACCTGAGTGCCAACGACTCAAGATTCACACCAAATTCGGGAATACGCTCGAAACCCAGCCACCGAGCCAGCCAGCCACCGAGCCACCGAGCCACCGA
>NZ_CAXCAM010000092.1:0-2368 GCF_963980585.1 uncultured Ilumatobacter sp. | reverse complement strand
AGCATGTCGGCGCACTTGTGCTTGATGGCCTGGAACGAGCCGATCGGGCGACCGAACTGCACACGAACCTTGGCGTACTCAACAGCCATCTCGAGGACCATCTGCGCGCCACCGACCTGCTCAGCAGCAAGACTGACTGCAGCGAGGTCGAGCATGCCCTGCAGGATCTCCCAGCCGCCACCATCGGTGCCGATGAGCGTGCCCTGCACACCGTCGAATTCGAGCTTCGACTGCTTGCGGGTCTGATCCATCGTGGACAGTGCGGTCTTGGTGAGGCCTGCAGCGTTGCCGTCGACGGCGAACAGGCTGGTGCCTGCTGCGGTCTTTGCAGCGACGATGATCAGGTCAGCGGTGTTGCCGTCGAGCACGAAGCTTTTGGTGCCGGTGATTTTGCCGTCAGCGTCAGCGGTGGCTTCGATGCCAGAGTCGTCCCACTTGCCGTTCGGCTCGGTGAAGGCAACGGTGGCCTTGGTGGTGCCAGCAGCAATGCCGGGCAGGTGAGCCTGCTTGGCAGCGTCGTCGCCCGAAAGCAGCAATGCGTTCGCAGCGAGGACGACGGTCGAGAAGAACGGTGCGCACAGCAGCGAGCGACCCATCTCTTCAAGCACGATGCCGAGCTCGACGTAGCCGTAGCCCGATCCACCGAACTCTTCGGGGATGTGCAGGCCCTGGAGGCCCATCTGCTCGCCCATCTGGGCCCACACGGCGTCGTCGACACCGTTGTCGGTCTCCATCTGCTCACGCACGGCCTCTTCGGAGCTCTTGGCTTCGAGGAAGGCCCGCACGGTCTTGCGGAGCTCTTCTTGTTCTTCGGTGAAAGCAAAGTTCATGGGTGAGATCATGGTCCGTTTGCATGACGTTGCCAAATCTGATTGTGTACACCTGTGGACACATCATCAATGACTCCTGAGCCGGGGGCACCAGCGGTCGGCATTCGCGAGCTGCGCGCCGGGCTCACTGACGCGATTCGCCGAGCGTCGGCCGGCCAACGCACCGTGATCACGACGAGTGGACGCCCGACGGCTCAACTCGGTCCACTCGATGCCGACGCACCCGACCTCGACCGACTGATCGGTGCCGGCGCCGTCATCCCACCCCGCCGCGCCACGGAGTTTCGAGCACCGGCACCGGTCCCGGTTTGGGCCGGCTCACGCATCGACCAGGTCCTCCGAGAGCTCCGCGGGTGACCCTCTTTCTTGACACCAGCGCGCTGCTCGCTCTCACCATTGACGGCCCACAACGCCAAGTGGTCCTCGACGTCCTCAGCGAAGAAGACATCTGGGCAGCGTCGGCAATGGCTCTCACCGAGGCACTGCCAGCTATCGACCGACTCAACGATCAGCCCATCATCCGTCTCGATCTCGAAGACGCCGTCCGCCTCGCGTGGGACCATCTTCACGTCGTCCCAGTCGACCAGCGCTGCCTCGATCGAGCCGCAGCGTTGGCCCGCAGCCAACCCGTCCGACTGACCGATGCGATTCACTTCGCGGCGGCCGAACGCCTCCCGAAGCCACTTCGATTCGTCACCTTCGACCCACCCCAGCTCGGCGTCGCGCTCGGCCTCGGCTTCGACGTGATGAGTACCTGATGTGCTTCGATGTCTCACATCTTTTCGAGCACACCGCCGCTGGTAGCGTGACGAAGATGTTCGTGTACCGACGAAGCAACACAGCTGTCGCGCCTCGGTGAGCAGATTCGCCTCCATCCCCAGCTCACTGCGCCGATCGGCCATCGCGCAACGAATCAAGTCCGGTGCACTCGAGAGTTGGCGAGCCAACGTGATCGCGACGTCTCGTTACTTCGACTCGGCGTGGTATCTGCAGGCAAACGACGACGTGCGACGAACTGGCGTGGACCCCCTCGTCCACTTTCTCCTGCACGGCGAGGAGGAAGGGCGTGACCCGGGTCCCGACTTCGATACCGCCGCGTACGTGCTACTGAATCCAGACGCGCAAGGCGCTGCCCTGACACACTTTCATCGAATCGTGGCAGCCGCGGATTCCCCCGCGCCCGACATCACGGTCCACACCATCGTCGCCCGAGACCTCCGCGCGATCAAGACCCAGTGGTTCGACGAGTCGTGGTACCGGGCGACTCACGACACCAGCGCCACCTTCGCCTGCGTCCATCCCCTCGTCCACTATTACCGCATTGGGCTCGACCCCAGCCCTGTCTTCGACAACACCGACTACCAGTCGCAGCTCAGCGAGGCTGGCATCAACGCGAATCCGCTCGACCACTGGTTGGACGTCGTTCCGGAGCACGATCCCCCCATTCGTCCACGAGTCGTGAGCCATGCACCCGGCGACCACCCGCTGGACCGCCCTCTCATCCAACACCGGGTCAGGGCTCGGTCGGAATTTGCCGA
>NZ_CAXCAM010000091.1:0-2443 GCF_963980585.1 uncultured Ilumatobacter sp. | reverse complement strand
CGGGGATCGGACCGAGCCGATCGTGATCGATCGTGTGACCGGTCAACCGCTCGACGTCACCACGACGCGTCGCCGACCGTCAGTAGACGACGTCGCCTCACAGCCCTGATCGCTGGGGCTCGGAAACTGGCGTGTGGCATCGTCCGGTTGATCGGTGCGGTTGCGTCAGGCCGTGACAACGCTCATGGTGATCATCTTGTCGGTCAGTCGCTTTTCTCTGGATCCCATAGGGACACCATGTGCAAAACAGCAGCGGATCGACCGCTGTCGTCGCCACATCGAAGAGTCCAACGAAGAACCGGCTGCGGCGCTCGCCACGTTCTTGCAGCCTTCGACTTG
Organism: uncultured Ilumatobacter sp.; assembly: GCF_963980585.1. Taxonomy (NCBI): domain Bacteria; kingdom Bacillati; phylum Actinomycetota; class Acidimicrobiia; order Acidimicrobiales; family Ilumatobacteraceae; genus Ilumatobacter; species uncultured Ilumatobacter sp. The sequence continues at coordinate 2,104 of NZ_CAXCAM010000091.1, read as the reverse complement.
ACCCGGGGTTCTCCGATTGGAAACCGCCTGGAGAGCAACGCTCACACCCGCAGAGCTCAAGGCGGACCGAGATAACAGTGGTGTGACGGCCCTAGTTATGCAGCGCGTGAGCGGTTAGACCCGTTCGCCGTAGGCGAACAACCGGGTGCCGGGCCACGATGTCTGCAAGGCGAGATCGCCGTAGATGCAGGCGGTCGTGTTGCAGTAGTCCTTGTGTGTGATTCGGTAGTCCCAGCGTTCGTTGTCGTGCCGGATCGTGACGATGTCGCCCACGGACAGGTGCTCGACGGGTCCGAATGTTGATCCGTGCGTTGTCCGGTGTGCTGCGAGCCAGACAGTGCATGTCGATGGTGGCAGGCACGACGACGTGCCAGCCCAGCCAGTCACGGCCGTCACGGCACCGGAGTCGATCGTTTCCTGTCCGCCTTTGTAGATGTCGCGGCTGTCGAATCCGACAGAAGGCATCGTCAATGTGTGACGGCCGGACGGCGCAGCAACCGGTGGCGTTGTGGTGGGTGGCGTCGTTGCGACTGGCTGTTCGACTTGGACCTGTGCGGCACGGTCGCCGACACCCAAGTCTTCAACCGGAACGCGGTCCTGCCATGGACCGCCCGTAATCATTGCGAAGAAAGCCATCATCCAGAACATCTCGATAATGGTTCGGCGGGACTGCGTCAATACTTGAGCATCAACATCCGTGAAAGGCAGAGAGCGACGGTTGTCGAAGTCTCTGCGAACAGCGATCGCAACAACGTCCTGATGGTCACCAGAGGGAAATCGGTGACTGGAAATGGATCGCTGGCCGCAAGCAGCCGAACCCTTCGCGCCCTCTTCGTCCAGAAGCCGACTACTCGACCGAAGTCTTCACAGATGTGTTCACCCAATGGTGCGGGCAACGCCGAATTCAGTTGGTCGTGTGGCGTTGTCGCTGAGAACCGATCGTCGCAAGGACCGCAGCGACCACCAGCATGACGATCGTCAGGACCATCCCGACCGTGGTGACGGCGTGCGGGGTGGTGTCACCCGCGCCGAAGTTGCCGGCGGCTATGCCGAGCGGGAAGGTGCCGATTCCAGCGAGCGAGCTGAGCCACATCCACACGGCCACGCTCACGCCACCTGCTGCAAGCCCCAGCCCGTACGCCCTGACGACGAGGAGGCCGAGCACGATCGCGAAAGCAATCAGGGCGAGCTGCACGAGGCGCCCCGTGAAATACGCTGTGGGGAGGTCAAGCACGGTGGTGGGAGATCGGAAGTTGTTGCTGAACGTCGCGTTGCCTTCGGGTAAGAGTGGCCCAACGCTCAGGATCACGCCGGCCACCGCACCAACAGCCGCGATCCAGGGGTTGAGTGCAGGCCACCCGCCAGTGCCGAAGGATCGCAACGATGCGACGAACACGAGGATCCCCGCGATGGCCACGGCAACGACCAGCCAGAATCCGAGGTCGCGGGTGACCTTGAGGGTGAAGGCGATGTCAGTGGTCTGTCGGGTGATCGACTCCGCGCTCGCGATCCTCAGTTCGGCAAGTCCGATGACCAAGGCAGCCCACCCTGTGAGTGCGAGACCAGCACCACCAGCGAGGCCAGCGCCCCAGCGAAATCCGAAGCAGGCCAGCAAGCCGCCGAGTGTCATGACGGTGGCGCCGAAGAATCCGGCGACCGCGAGGTTCGTCCCGAGTGTTTCGAGTGTGCGGATGCCGGTGGCGATGCCGTCGATCGGCGCAGATGTCCGGATGTCGATGATGTCTGCAACCGCGGTCATGAGTACCGCAATCGCACCGAAGACCGACAAGATGAACACGAGCTTGAGCTTGAAGGGTTCACGTCCGTGCGGGTACTCGTGAAGGTCATCCGACCCGTCGAACACGACGGGGAACCCGTCGGTAGGGCCGCCAGGAATCGCGGCCATGATCGCCGTGTCCGACACGGACTGCGCGGGAATCTGTGTCGTCGCCGAGAGGTCGGGGCCCGTTGGTGCCTCGACGATCGAGGGCGCTAATCCGGCGATGGTGGTCGTCGGATTGTCTCCGGCCGGTGTGGCCCAGTGGGGCTCAGGGATTGGTGCAAGCGGCGTCATCTCTTGCGTGCGAACGTCGGGTACGTCGGG
>NZ_CAXCAM010000090.1:0-2577 GCF_963980585.1 uncultured Ilumatobacter sp. | reverse complement strand
TCGCCACGTCCGGCTTCACACCGCGGATCACTCCGTCGTTTGTTGACGTCCCGTCGGCTCCGGACAGCGCGAACCCGAAGTACCCGTTCGCCACGACTTCGTCGCAGATCGCACGGTAGGCGCCGACGCCACCGGGATACGGGAGGAAGACCGAGGGCTTGCCCGGCACGTTGGCGCCCATGTACCAGGAATTCGCCGTGGGGAGCAGCGTGAGGTTGGCGATGTCATTGCTGTGCTGCACCCAGCGCTCCTGGGCAAGCTGGGTTGGCTCGATCGAATCCAAGCCTTCTGACCGCATGTGTTCGATCAGGTCCGAAATCCAGTCAACGTGCTGCTCGATCGACACCATCATGTTCGACAGCACCGACGGGCTGCCGGGCCCCGTGATCATGTACAGGTTCGGGAACCCGACCGTCATCAACCCGAGGTACGTCATGGGTCCCTCAACCCAGGCATCACGTAATGACTCCCCGCCGCGTCCGGTGATGTCGACGCCGACGATTGCTCCGGTCATCGCATCGAAGCCGGTAGCGAACACAATCGCGTCAAACTCCATCGACTCACTCGTGTCGATGCCGGTCTCGGTGATGGTGGCGATCGGATCGCGCTGCAGATTGATGAGCCGCACATTGTCGCGGTTGTAGGTCTCGTAGTACCCGGTGTCGAGACACGGCCGCTTGGTGGCGAAGTAGTGGTTGGTCGGACACAGCGTCTCTGCGACGGTGGGATCGTCGACGATGTCGCGAATCTTGCCGTGGATGAACTGCCGCATCGTGTCGTTCGCCTCGGCGTTGATGCCGAGATCGCTATAGGGCGACAAGTGGCCCAGTTCGCCACGCTCCCATGTCTCTTCGTACGCCGCGATGCGCTCGTCGTGGCTGACCTCGAGCGCGCTGATCTCGGAGATTGGCACAAACGGCACACCGATCCGCGAGACCTTTGCCTCGGCCCGATATGCGGCGGGGTCCTTGCGGTATTCGACCAGTCGGTCCTCGGCGATGGGGCCGTGATGGGCCGGAATCGAGAAGTTGGGCGTGCGCTGGAAGACGGTGAGCTGCGCTGCCTGCTCGGCGATGATGGGGATCGACTGGATGCCAGACGAGCCGGTGCCGATCACGGCAACGCGCTTGCCGGTGAAGTCGACGTCCTCGTGCGGCCAACTTCCGGTCATGTACACCTCGCCTTGAAAACGGCCGGCGCCTGGCACATCGGGCACCTTCGGGACTGACAGGCAGCCGGTGGCCATCACGTAGTGCTTGGCGATGATGTCTCCAGCCGACGTGCTGACCGTCCAGCGGTTCGCGCCGTCGTCCCACGATGCAGACTCCACTCGCGTGTCGAACCGGATGTCGCGCCGCAGATCGTGCTTGTCGGCAACGAAGTTGGCGTACTCCAGAATCTCGGGCTGGGTGGCGTACCGCTCGGACCAAGTCCATTCTGTCTCAAGCTCTGGATCCCAGCTGTAGGAGTAGTCGACCGTCAGAATGTCGCAGCGCGCACCGGGGTAGCGATTCCAATACCACGTGCCACCAACGCCGTCACCGGCTTCGATGACGATCGCGGAGAACCCGGCGTCACGCATCCGCTTCAGTTGGTACATCCCGGCAAAACCGGCGCCAACGATCACCACATCCACATTGGTTGTGCTCTCGGTCATGTCGATCCCCTTCGATACGTCCTCCATGCAGTGTCGCGCCCCGAGCGCGCTGGGAAAGACGCGGAGCGCGCTCGCTCCCGCGAGACCGGGAACCGATCAGCGGCGGCTCAGACCGGTTCAGGTCTCGAAATCGAACGGCGGGATGTTGTCGACGGCGATCTCGGGGCCCAGCGTGGCGCCGTTCAACTCCAGGTGGTCGCCGCTCCAGAACTTGCCCGGGTCGTACCAGTTCGGCGGGCGAGTCTCTGTGAGGAGTCCCATCCGCTCGTAGGTGATTGCCACCACCTCGGCGCAGAACAACTGCTCGGGCTTGGTGCGCCGATGCACCCGACCTTTGATCCAGCCCGTCGCGAGTGCCTTGGTTCCTGGAAAGGTCCGTCCGTCGAGTTCGTCGATCGTGTGGAGGATCGAATCTTCCATCTCCGTGGTCACGTCGATATCGATCTGACGCGTCCACGCCTCCTGGCCATACCGGTGGTGCCACTGGCCGGCAGCGTCCGCGAGTCGGTGGAGCTGCGTGCCTCGGTGGGTGATGCCTGCCCACACGTCTGGGATTGTCCGACCGAGCTCAGCGTGCCACAGCAGAGGCGGCAGGTCGTCGAGGGCAATGACCATGCCGACATGATTGACGGGGCTGTTGGTCGCTGCCCTGATTGCACGGTCGGCAGCTGATGATCCGCGGAACAGCCACACATCGCCGGTGCGAGCCAGCGCTGCAGCTTCCTCGAACGGTGTTGCAGTGTGCCGTTCGGTGGTCATCACCACCTACGGTACTCATCCATGCGCATCTGGAAGTGGGTTGGCCTCGCAGGCGTCGTTGGCGCGGCAGTGGTCGGCATTGCCGTGGGGACGTCCTCAGTGCAGCGCAAACGCCGCGAGTTCGTTGATGCGAACCCCAGCGAGTTGCGCGTCCGGCTGCA
>NZ_CAXCAM010000089.1:0-2615 GCF_963980585.1 uncultured Ilumatobacter sp. | reverse complement strand
CAAACCAGACCGTTGGTGCCACACTCTTCCAGAAGCAAATGCCTCCGTGGAGCGAAGAGCTACGCTACGGCCATCGAGAGGTTCGCGCAACCTGCCGTAAAGATTTGTGGGGCACGGCATCTCAGTCGGCGTTGCTCCAGCGGGAGAACCTCGGGTTGGTTCCTCCTCATGGAGTTCCACGTCTCCCCTGTGGGGGCGCAAGCGTGGGTTCGCTCAGGCTCACGACGGCGCCTCGCCATCACCAGATCTGATTAACTACAAAGGCCCCTCTTCACACCTCAGCGACCACACCTCACGGAGAATCCGACATGGCCAAGCTGACACCACGTGCATCCATCCTGAGCAGCATTCCCATGTTCTCAGGGCTGTCGAAGAAGGAGCTCGCGTCGATCCAGCGGATGATGTCCAAGATCCCCATCGATGCCGGCTCGGAGTTCATCAAGCAAGGCACGGTCGGTCGGGAGGCCTTCATCATCGTGAGCGGCAATGCGTCAGTCTGGAAAGACGACAAGCTCGTTGCTTCAGTTGGACCGGGCTCCGTGATCGGCGAAATGGCACTGCTTTAGGGAACACCGCGCAATGCAACCGTGAAGGCAGAGAGCGACCTCATGGTCGAAGTCCTCGGCAGCCGTGAGTTCTCCGCCTTCCTTGATGCCAACATTGCAGTCACGCGCAAAGTGCTCAAGTCCACAATCACTCGGCTCATGGAAGCCGAATCATCGCTGCTCGGCTAGCACCTCTGCCCCGAGGGCCCGCAGCCAGACCCCAGCGCCAAACGCCCACGGTCCATCACCGCGAGTAGGCGTCGGGTCATTCGAACGAAAACCCCTCGTAGCCGTTCGCTTCACAGGCGGCAATGAACATCAGGTAGCCGTCGGTGCTGGGATAATTCAGCAGTTGGCGACGCTTCCCGGGAATGTTGGCCCCCATGTACCAACTGTCAGCCTGAGACAGCAGGGCCATCGCAGCGACCTCGTCGAGGTGCTCCGCCCATCGGCGGTCAGCACTCGCGGTCGACTCCACACGTCTGGATCCCGTTCGACGCATGTGACTCAGCATTCTCACGACCCAGTCCCCCTGCAGCTCTGCGCAGGTCGGGCCATTGCAGAACGCTGTCGGGCTCTGCGGGCCATAGAGGAACAACAGGTTGGGGAATCCGTTGACGGCCATCCCGAACTGTGTCTCAACACCATCGGACCACCGCTGCGTCAGCGTGTCGCCGGACGGACCGGCGATGTTGATCTGCGTGAGGCCACCGGTGTTCGCGTCAAATCCTGTTGCCAACACGAGCACATCGAAATCATGGTGCCGTCCGTCGGCGGTGCGCACGCCAGTCGCTGTGACGCGCTCGATCGGGGCACCCTGCAGATCAACGAGGTGCACGTTCGGTTGGTTGAAACACTCGTAGTAGCCCTGCTCGAGCGAGGGGCGTTTGGTGCCGAACGGGTAGGGCGGCTCGAGCGGTGCGAGGACGTCCGCGATCGCCGTGTCCGTGATCCGGGCACGTGTCTTATCGCGCCAGAAGTCGTACGCGGTGCGATTGGCGGCGAGATCAAGACCGATGTCTTTGAAGGTCCCGGCCCAGAAGTGGAACCCGCCGGCCTGCCATGCCTCTTCAAAGACCGCACGCCGCTCCTCGGGCGACACCTCCAACGCGCCGACTTCGTGGCGAACAATGTCAAAGAAACTGCCCGGTGGTTCATTGCGTCGTCGAAAGATCTCCGGATAGTCGAGCTTGGCCCGGTCCTGTTCATCAACAGTGAGGCTGCGCTGCTGCATCGGTAATGCCGTCACCGGAGTTCGCTGGAACACAGTCAACTCAGCAGCGGTGCGGCTTGCTTCTTGCACGATCTGGACCGCACTGGCTCCGGTGCCGATCACGCCGACCCGTTTGCCATCGAAGGCGACACCCCCGTCGGGCCACTGCGCCGTGTGCTGACACGGGCCGTCGAAGTCGTCGAGGCCAGCGATGTCAGGAATGTACGGCTTGGACGCAAAACCGGTGCACAGCACGAAGTACCGCGCGACGATCTGACCTGCAGTCGTCTCGACAACCCACCGGCAGCGTTCTTCGTCGAAACGAGCAGCCGTAACTTGTGTGTCGAGACGAATGTGACGCCGCAAGTCGAGCGTGTCAACGACGTGATCGAAGTAGCGGCGCAGCTCTTCTTGACCCGGGAACCGCTCGGTCCAGTTCCAGTCGCGCCACACGGCCTCGATCGAGAACTCGTAGTTCGGCACGTGGGAGTCGACGCGGGCGCCCGGGTAGCGGTTCGTGTTCCACACACCACCGACGCCTGAACTTGCTTCGACGACCTGAGCATCGAAGCCTTCCTGACGCAGGCGGTGGAGTTGATACAGCCCGTTGAAGCCGGCGCCGACGACGAGAACATCGAGCTCCTGATCGTGCTCCTGCGGCTGGGAACCGCGCGACCGTCCGATCACCATGTGAACACCATCTTGGCCGTCGTTGCGTGCTGCATGTTCCCTCCGATTCCTCCGATCTTGTCGGATGAGGTGCGGCTACTTCGATTCGCAGCCCGCTGAAGACGCGACGGCACGCGGAACTGGCGCGACGGCACACAGAACCATGGAAACATGGAACGCGATGACGA
>NZ_CAXCAM010000088.1:0-2955 GCF_963980585.1 uncultured Ilumatobacter sp. | reverse complement strand
TCGTAGGTGCGACGGAGGTGCCCGGCGGCATATTCCGCAGAGTACGGCTTTGCTGTCTCGGTCGGCCACGGCTCGAGCTTGGCGATGCGGTTGCGTTCGAACCCCTCGTTGGCGAAGACCGTGACGTCGTCGAAGCTGTTGGTGACCGTGCCGCTGGCCCGGCTCCAACTGGTGCGTGTCTCGGTGCGTCGATTCTCGCCCGAGCCGACTGTGACGGTGTAGTTGTCGCCGCGACGGCCCGTGTAGCGCGTCCGGGTGTCAGCGTCGTAGGTGAAGTACGCGGTGTAGACGCTTGAGAACGCTCCGGTGCGGCTGTAGGTCTTGAACTCGGTGGGCGCAAACCAGCGCTTACTGATCCACTTTTCGATCAGCTCCTTGGCCTGTTTGTCGTCGATGGAGAACGGCAGCACGCCATCGACCGGGAGGCGTTCGGGAGCGTCGTGGACGTCATCGCGCTGAATCGGTGTTGCGCAGTAGGGGCACTTCTCTGCGGTGAGTGACCCAGAGAACATCGTGTTGCCGCCGCAGTTCTGGCAGGTGACTTCCTTCTCGGTGCCGACAAAGTTCTGTTGATGGGATTGCTTGCTGGACTGCACGAGCCTGAGCGCCTCGCGCAGGTCTTTTTCGTTGACTTGTCCGTCGTTTTCCACCAACTCATGGGTGTTGCCGCAGTGCGCGCACTTGAGGAGTTGGCTGCGAATGTCGAAGTGCAACTCCCCGCCGCAGGCTTCGCACGGATAGGTCCGGCTGTCTTCGGTGGAGTGCTTCATCGCCATTGATTCCGCCGATGGGTCGGTCTCGTCGGGCGCCCCCTCGTCGCCGGCCGGAGGTGGCGGTGAAGGCGGAGGTGCCAAACCGTCGGGTTCGGGAAGCGGGGGTGGCTGTGAAGGTGGGGGTGGGGGTGACGACGGTGGAGGTGGCTGTTCGCTCATCGGTGGCCCGTCACCCGGCGGCGGGCGATGGCGGCATTGGCGGGGGCTCCGCGCTGCGCGGCGGCATCGGCGGGGGAGTGGCAAACAGGGCCTGCAACTGCGGCACCGTCTGGGCTGCTGCCCACCCAGCCATGCCGTGAGACCAGACCAGGGTTTGTCCGGTGACCTGGCCGTTCCCAATGCCGGCTTGCATCTGGGCCATGTTGTACGGACCGCCCGGCTGGCCTCCGTGATCGACGTGATACATGGTCTGGCCGGGCAGCGGCGGCGGCGCCGGCGCTGCGGTCGGCGCGGGCGCCGCTTGCTGTTGTTGCGGCGCGACCTGCTGATTTGCCCCCATGCCAGGCATCGACTGAGCCATCTGGCCGGCCATGACGGCGCCCATTCCCATCTGCATCATGTCGCCCATGACGGAGCCGCCTTCATTCTCGGCAGCGGCAAGCATTGCATTGGCGGCTTGGGCCTGCTGGTACTTGTTGAGGTCGACGTTCTCGACGAAGCCGGATGCTTCGACTCCCTTGGCGACACCACGGGTCATGGCCTGGGTGATCTCGTCGGGCAGCGAGATGTTCATTGTCATCTCGGGGATTTCGAGACCGAACTCGTCGTCGACGCGTTCCTGGACGAACTCGGCAAGTTTGCCCGACAGCGCTACCTGTTGCCCCTGGAGGTCGATCGCACCGAGACCGGTCTCGAGGACCATGTCCGAGAACGCCATCGAGATGACTCTGCGGAGCAGCTCTGCGATCTCGTCGGCCTCGACAGCGGAGTCGGTGCCGATGACTTCCTTCAGAAAGGTCTCAATATCGGCAATTTTGACAACGCAGAGGCCGTTGGCGCGGATCTGCACCATCTTGAAATCCGGGTCGCGAACCGTGACGGGCTGCGGAGTACCCCAGCGCAAGTCGGTGACCGGGCGGGTGTTGATGAAGTACACCTCGCTGCGGAATGGGCTGTCGAAACCGTGTTTCCAGCCCTGCAGCGTCGACATGATCGGCAGGTTCTCGCTCTTCAGTTCGTAGTGGCCGGGCTCGAATTGATCAGCCAACGCACCGCGGTAGACGAACACCGCCTTCTGGCCTTCGCGGACAATGAGTTGCGCGCCGTTCTTGATCTCATTCTGATAGCGGGGAAAGCGCCATGCCAATGTCGAGCGGGAATCATCGATCCACTCGATGATGTCAACGAGTTCGCCCTTGAGTTTGTCGAGAAGACCCATGTCAGGCCCGCCTTTCATCTGTCCGTGAGGTTCGCTGCTCACCATAGATGACCGATGCGAACCGTACCGCTGCCCATCGTCGGTCGAGTGGGCGGGGAGAGTGCGAAGCGGTCACTGCCGGACGCAGTTGTCGGGTTCGGACGCACCAGCGACAGAGAAGTCGTAACAGGTCAAGAACCGAGCGTGTTCGCGTCCAACGATGAAGCCGATGGCACCGAGGACAGCAACCAGGGCCACGAGCGATGCGGTGTTTCTCCGACTACCGGTCTGGGCGAGTTTGGGCATTGACATGTCGACGAAGAGACGCAGCGTCAGCGGCACCGAGATGAGCAGAATCAGGATCAGCGACACGACGAAGATGGGCTGATCCATCGCCTCTGATGTTGACCCTGTGAGAAAGGCTGCGGCGAGCAGCCAGAACAGAGGCGCCGCCAAGGCGATCCGGATGAGCCATTTCCACGGAGCGCCGTATCCGCCGTTGACTGTCGTGATCACGAAGAGGATCGACGCGGCCACGACTACCTGGAAGATGTTGACGTAGAAAATCTCGCCGCACGCACCAAGGTTGAACGCAATAGGCCAGGTGAGCAACCCGAGTGTCACCGCGGCGAGCGCCAACGGTCCGCTGACCGTCAGCCGTTCCCGGGCGGATTCCGTTGGGATGGGATCGGGCACGGCGGGTGATCTCCTGCGGGTCGACCGGGCAGGCTCAACTCACTGTCTCATGGCTGGCCTCACCCTCCAGCACCTGGCGGGTGATTGAGTCGGACGCTGAAACGAGGAACAGGTCGGCGCTTGCGGCCA
>NZ_CAXCAM010000087.1:0-2972 GCF_963980585.1 uncultured Ilumatobacter sp. | reverse complement strand
CGAGGACATCGAGGTCGTCCATTTTGCACGCCGCGCGCAGTCATTGGAAGAGTTGGCCGATGACGTCGACGTCGCGATCGTCGACATCGACTTCGCCGAAGGCGCCGCCTACCGTCGGATCGCTTCGACTGTCGCGCGGCTTCCCGACCTCCGGGTCCTCGCACTGACGACGTCGCCTGCCCGTCACGAAGATGTCGCTCGAGCGATCGGTGCCGGCGCCGTCGGCTTTGTTGATGTCGACGCTGATCCTGAGGAATTCACCGGTGCCGTGCACGCGGTGCAGGACGGCGAAATGTGGCTCCCCGGGGCCGCAACCGGAGCGGTGCTCCGAGATATCGCCTCTGACATCCAGGTCACTTCGAGCGAGCGGCGATCCCGGTTGGTTGCTGTTGCCCTCGGATTGGTTCCGGCGGCCGGGGCGTTGGCGGCCGTGCTGTCGTTGCTCTGGCGAAAGTACCTTGGTCACCTCGGGGTTCGTCCGGTCGACATCGCGCTTGATCCCACCACACGAGTTGTCGATGCGATCGTCACCATCTCACTTCTGGTCGCTGTGTTCGGGCCGCTCCTCTACGTTCGCAGCTGGCTTGACATCGGCGAAAAGTCGCTCGGCGAGCGGGGATCTCATTGGCTTGGCGAGCACCGGACCGTGGCCGGCACGGTCGTTGGCATGCTCCTCCTCGTCATCGGCGCTGCGCTGACTGTGTACGCCGATCTGGTCCTGGTCCTCGTGATCGGCCCGATCGTCGCGATCTCGATTCTGGCGGTCATCATCGGCCTCACCCACGAGCTGCCATCTGTGCTCCGGATCGATCTCATCCGTCCCCGCCGGGCAGCCTTCGCGGGGATTGCGATTGTGCTGCTCTTCATGTCAGCGCTCGGCACTGAGGTGCTCATCAGAGGCCCGGAGTTCGGTGTGAAGGGTGCTGAGGGCGCACTCATGACGAAGTTCATGGGTTTCCGTGCCACCCCAGCAATCGTCACCGATGTCGACGGTGCCCTGCCGGTGCGCCAACGCCTCTATCTCGGCGGGAACGCCGACCTCTACGTGTTCGTCGATCCGTGTCATGGCGACAAGATCGAGATGGTCTCGGTTGGATCGTCCAGGATCGAAATCGTCGACGAAATCTCCTGCTGACGGTCACTGTGTCGAGACGCCCCTCGTTGACTTCTTCGATTCGAGGTCAGTTCAGCTTGTATCGGTCAGCATCGGTGACGAAGTCGGCGTGGCCGTACATGTCAAGCAGCTTGGCGAGTCGCCGGTTGAGTCGTGCGTCAACGTAGCCGTCGACCAAGGGGAGGCGGAGGCCGAATCGGTAGAACATCGTCTTGAGCGCCACGGTTCCTGCTGCGACGCCAGCGGCCACCTTTTCGGCCGGACCAAAGGTGATGCCGATCGAGGCAGCGCGTGCTGTGTCGCCGCCGAGGAAACTCTTGATCAACACGAACTTCGAGAAGCCGTTCTCGAGCCATGCGTGCAGCCGACCCGTGATTGAGGACGTGTCGAACAGGTCGGCGTCCATGGTGCCGCGCACCAGCGCGCCGCACGTTTCGTCGTCGTATCCCTCGCGCAGCGAAACGTGCCGGGCAATGAGCAGGTCGACGATCTCCTGGGGTGTTTCGCCGAGCAGGTCTTCCGGAAGGCCGAGAAGGAAGCACCGGTAACGCGACAGTTCGACGCTGGCTCGTTGTTCGGGGGTGAAGTCGGTCTGTCCCTTGCGGAGCAGTTGTGCCGACATCAAGAAGACGCCGATCAGACCCGCAGGCATCTGGTCGGCCTGTGGAATCGGAATGCCGTAGGTGGCGACGTCCCACTGACCTGAATTGAGGATGTGGTAGCGAACCATCGAGTGCATGAGCCGTACCTTCGCCGCGGCCTCGAATCCTTTACCCGACCGCTGCAGGGCTCCCGGCATGGTCGTGGCGGTGAAGAAGCTCGCCGTCTCGAAGACCCGTTTGGCCGCCGCCTCGTCGGACAGCGTTCCGGTCATCGTCATCGGGAGTGCGGCGTATTTGTTGAGGAAGGTGGCGAGGAATGCCCCGCGGATCGCCAATGGTGTGGCAGTCGCCATCGGGATTCGTTCGGTTCGAGCGCCTTGCTCGACGAGTTCCATGTCGACCCAGGCGGGCGTGTTCTCCATGGCGGAGATGAGGTCGACGAGTTCGCGCGGTGCGTTCTCGACACTGTCGACGCCGCGTTCGCATGCGGCCTCCAACATCTCGACGAGGGCCCGGAAACCATGCTCGGGGATCAACGCGGCGTACGCGTCGGCGATGCGATCGCCGGTCATCGTGGCGTTGCGCATCGTCTCAAGGAGCTCCGGCCGATCGAAGACCCGGCGTACCGCGTCGCGGGTTGCCGCGAATCGCTCGTCGTCGATTGTCGCATTCTGATCCAGGCGCTCGGGCGTGACGGTGAAGTCGACCTCGCCGTAGATTCCTGGGAGGTCACCTCGTTGTCGAGTCACGCTGTCGGCGTACGCCCGTGTCTGCATGTCGGTCTGTGCTCCCTCTCGCGGTAACGAATTGGTCAGAGTACGCCGCCCTCGGTCCTCGAACCGCAACACTCGAGCGGGTGAGACCTAGAGCAGTTGGTGATCGCGAGCGGCTTGGACGGCTGCTTTGCGGTTGTCGACTCCGAGCTTGCGATAGATGGCGCTGGAGTGGGTCTTCACCGTATTGAGGGACACGTAGAGCTCGGATGCAATCTCACGTTGCGACATTTTCGTGGGCAGGTACCGCAAGACGGCGGTTTCGCGTGCCGTCAACTGCTCGACCAGTGCCTCGGCTCTGGCGCTCCTCGCCGCGGCAACGTTGTGCCGAGATTCGATCCGAGACAAGTAACGGTCAGCGATCCCTGGGTCGGGGCACCGATTGATGACCGACCGCGCTTCAGTGAGGAGGGCGTGTCCAGCTGGATCACCCAGATCAATGAGCGTGTCGCCACAGATGGTCAGGACGTAGGCCAACGCGAG
>NZ_CAXCAM010000086.1:0-3403 GCF_963980585.1 uncultured Ilumatobacter sp. | reverse complement strand
GGCACGATGATCGACGGGATCAAAAGGTCAACCTCTGATGGATCACGTCCGACCGCCGCTGCACCAACGGCGACCGACGGGAGCAGTCGCGTGTTCAGGTAGTGAACCGAGTGCACCGGATGGACATGGATGCCGTCGGCCACCGCGCCAGCCATCTTGCACATGGCGGGTCCGACCGCTGACACGTCGACCTTGATGTCGCCGTGACCGTGGCTGAGCGGCCGCCACTGGTCGGGCAGCAGCGAAAGTTTGTAGTGCGGCCCATCGTGGGCGAGATCGGCGTCGCCTCGGAACGCAGCGAGCGTGGCTTTGACCGCCTGGATGTAGTCGCGCATTCGACCGACAGGTGGGTCGAACTCCGCGCCGTAGCGACGCTCGACGTGTGCCCGGACCTGGCTTCCCAGCCCGAGCCGGAATCGTCCCCCGGTATTGTCGGCCAGCTCCCAAGCCAGCGATGCCGCAACCATCGGACTCATCCCGAACGCGACGGCGATACCAGTGGAGTAGGTGAGCGAAGGTGCGGCCGTGGCGGCTGCAGCGATACTCAGCCACGGGGTTTGACCCGTTTCGGTGAAGACCATCCCCGAGAGTCCCGCTGCTTCGACCTCGCGAGCAAGGGTTGCGGTGTCAGCCCAACGGCTTGAACCCACCATCAGATCAATCTTCATTGGCCCCCTCGCGGGTTGTGGTTGGGTGTGCTGAGTTCAACGCGGCTGTCGATGTCGGTCATGTTCTCGAGCAGTCGACTGAAGTAGTGCAACGCGTGGCTCATGTCTTCGATCGACAAACCGGCGGCGGCCTGTTCGTAGTAGTCGTCGATCAACGGGAGTGCCCGGGCATGCCACCGCTCAGCCCCGCGTGCGGTCAGTCGAATACGGCGCGACCGGCCATCTGAGGGATCGGTCTCGCTTCCGATGAGCTCGTCGTCTTCGAGATGTTTCACCACCCCGGCGAGACTCTGCCGACTCACCTTCAGAAACTTCGCGAGATCACCCACCGCCATGCCATCGGCTGACTCGGGCCGCGAGAGCGCTCCCAACACGGCCCAACGTTGCGTCGTCAACCCTTCCGACTCCACCGCCTTGGTTCCCGTTTTATGCAACAAGTTTGCGCATTGGTACAGACGGAAGAACAAGAGGTTGGCCAACTCGAAGCGAGCACCACGGGGACCGTTTCCCTCAGTTGTATGGAAATCGTTCCCAACTTGACGTGTTTCATGCATGTGGAGTCCACTTCGAGTGAGTTCAGCGGCTGACAACTATGACAAGATCATGTTACATCGAACGCAACGACTGAAGGAGAAGCCAATGAGTAGATTTGACGGCAAGACCGTGATCGTGACCGGCGGCGGTGGCGGTATCGGGAGCGCCCTCTGCCGACACTTCGCTGCAGAAGGAGCCGCCGTCGCCGTCCTCGATCGAGATGAGGGCGCTGCAAACGCTGTCGCCGAAACGCTCACCGCAGACGGTTCTCACGCCCTCGCGATCGCGTGCGACATCACCGAACGATCGTCCGTCGACGCTGCCGTCGAACGCACCGTTGCCGACCTTGGGCCGATCGATGTCCTGGTCAACAACGCGGGCTGGGACCTGTTCGTGCCGTTCCTCGACACCCAGCCCGACGACTGGTCACGCCTGATCGACATCAACTTGGTCGGAGCGCTCAACATGCACCACGCCGTACTGCCAGCCATGGTGGAACGAGGGGTCGGTCGCGTCGTCAACATCTCGTCAGATGCGGCCCGCGTCGGCTCATCAGGCGAAGCGGTGTACGCCGCATGCAAGGCCGGGATCGTCGCCTTCTCCAAGACGATGGCGCGCGAACACTCCCGCAACGGCATCACCTTCAACGTCGTCTGCCCGGGCCCAACCGACACGGCGCTCCTCGCCAGCGTCACCGATGCTGCTGCCAACCCCGAGAAGCTGCGCGAGGCATTCCGTCGGTCCATTCCGATTGGACGCATCGGCCAACCGGACGACCTCGGCGGCGCAGTGCTCTTCTTCGCGAGCGACGCTGCCGAATTTGTGACCGGCCAAGTCCTCAGCGTGTCCGGCGGCCTCACCATGGCCGGCTAATCGCCGTCGCCACACCGAATCACTGCACCCCCAACAACGACAACAACGACAACAACGACAAGGAACACAACGATGGACTACACCGATATCACGGTCAACAAGCGTGACCATGTTGCCTACATCACCATCAATCGGCCCAAGGTCATGAATGCCTTTCGGGGCCAGACCTGCGAAGAACTCATTCATGCTTTCGGACACGTTGGCTTCGACTCTGACGTTGGTGTCATCGTCTTCGCCGGGGCTGGCGACCGGGCATTCTGTACCGGCGGCGATCAGTCGGTTCACGAAGGCCAGCAGTACGACGGGCGCGGCACGGTCGGCATGCCGGTCGAAGAGATGCACGCCGCGATTCGCGACGTTCCAGTTCCCGTGATCGCCAAGGTGCAGGGCTACGCGATCGGCGGCGGCAACGTTCTCGCGACCATCTGCGATCTGACGATCTGTGGAGAGTCGGCGATCTTCGGACAAGTCGGTCCATCCATGGGTTCGGTCGACGCCGGGTACGGCACCACGTTCCTCGCTCGCGTCGTCGGCGAGAAGAAGGCTCGGGAGATCTGGTACCTCTGCCGCCGCTATTCCGGACGGCAAGCCGAGGAGATGGGGCTTGCCAACACTTGCGTACCCGACGACGAACTCGACGCCACCGTTGAGCAGTGGGCGAAAGAGATCTGCGAGAAGAGCCCCACGGCGATTGCGATCGCCAAACGCTCGTTCAACATGGACACGGCCCACCAGGCCGGAATCGCAGGGATGGGCATGTACGCGACCAACCTGTACTACGGGACCGCCGAGTCGCAGGAAGGTGTCAACGCGTTCAAAGAGAAGCGCAAGCCGAACTTCCGCCAGTTCGTGAACTAGCCCGGCTTTCGAAGCGCTTCACCAGCCGGTCAGCCAGGAGTTCCAACGTCGCGTCACAGAAGCAGGCACGACTGTCTCCACCGGAATCGGGGAACTTCAGACGAGTTCTTCACTGCATTCGCCTCCAGCCGGAGGTTCGATCGTCACCACCAGCTCGCTTGGCCTCCGCTGCGAACTGCGATCATCGTGTACATCCTGATCAGCTGAGTCGCTGATGTTGATGACGATCGTGCCAGGGTGGCTCCTATGGCATGGGACTTCTCGACCGACCCAGAATTCCAGACGAAGCTGGACTGGATCCAACAGTTCTGCGACGAGAAAGTCGAGCCGCTGCACCGGGTTTTCCCTCACGCAGTGCGCTGGCCAAACGACGCAGTGAGAGGTTACGTCCGCGAGCTCCAGCAAGAAGTCAAGGACCAGGGCCTGTGGGCGCTCTTTCTCGACGAAGAGCTCGGTGGCCCTGGTTTTGG
>NZ_CAXCAM010000085.1:0-3842 GCF_963980585.1 uncultured Ilumatobacter sp. | reverse complement strand
GCGCCTGTTGGTTCAGTTAATGCCGTTTGCCAATCGAACTGGTCACCGCGGCTGTACCAGCAGAGCCCGCGTGCGGGCCGTCCGTCAACGCGCAGCCGAGCGAGCCCCGCGGAGAACTCGTTGAGCCAGGGGACCTGCTGGTCGAGTGGCAGTGTGAGGTTTGACGTCTCCGCGATCCAGAAGGGCTGCTCGTAGCGGTCGTGCCACCGCTCGATCTCGGCCATGGCGAGGCTGATCAGTTCACGCGGCGTCCATGCCGGCCGGTCACCTCCGACCGGCATGACTGAGATCGGGTAGATGTCGAGCCCGGCGACGAGGCGGTCGTGTTGAGCCAGCGATCGGATGCGCGCAAGTTGAGCCGTGTCGAGGCCATCGAAGTAGCCGGCGACGGCTGGTTCGTGACCGAAGTGAAGGTCCCAGACGAGCCAACCGAGCGTGCGAATGCGGTCGACATCCGCCGCTGCCTCCGGAGAGTCGTTCATGGCGACCGGGATGTCGAAGCCCTCTGAACCAACCCACCACCCGTTGCGATCGGTGCGGATGAGGGCCATTGCCTCGAGGTTGGCCTGCACGATGTTGGCAAGCGCCTGGGCGTGCGCCTCAGACGTTGCAGCCATGTCGTTCCAAATGCCGAACCGAGCTGACAGGCGCGCGGTGATGCCAGGCTCGTTGATCGGCGTGAACCAGCGTGGCGCGGGGTATCGATCGAGAAATGCTGTGACGTATCGCACGAAACTGTCGATCCACGCGCGGTCGACGAAGCCCGGATGGTGATCGGGCAGTCCAAAATGGAGGAACTCGACGATCGGTTCAAGGCCAGCGGCCGCACATGCCGCGAACGCCCGATCCCAGAGCGACCAGTCGTAGACACCGGGCTCGGGTTCGGCGAGCCGCCACGGCGTCCCGTACCGCACGACCTGTACGCCGAGATCTGCGATCGCGACGAGATCGTCCTCCATGTGCTCGTCATGTCCCGACTCGGCGAACTGGTCCTGTCGATACCGCTCACCCTGGCGCATCACGATTGGGTCAGATCCTTCTTCGCCGATCGACCAGACGAAGTCAGGAAACGCATTGGGGTCAGCCATGTGGGAAGGGTAGATCGGCACCGGTTTGCTTCCCTTGTCGTGGCCGACGAGACGACGAGTTCAGGCAGATCGTCGGTTGATCCCTCGACATCGGCACGCGACACTGGCACATGGACACGGACTACTTGATCGTCGGCGCTGGTGCGATGGGAATGGCGTTCGCCGACACAATCCTCAACGAGACCGAAGAAGCCACCGTCACGATCGTCGACAAACACGCCCGGCCCGGCGGGCACTGGAATGACGCCTACCCGTTCGTTCGCCTCCATCAGCCGTCAGCGTTCTATGGCGTCAACTCACGTCCGCTCGGCGACGATCGCATCGACGTCGTTGGCTGGAACGCAGGGATGTACGAACTTGCCTCAGGGGCCGAGGTGCTCACGTACTACGACCACCTGATGCACCGTGACTTCCTCCCCTCTGGGCGGGTGAGGTACGTACCGATGAGCGAATACGACCCTGCGAGCGATGACATCGTCTCGCTCACCACCGGTGAGCGCACGACCATAGATGCCGCCACGCTCGTCGATGCCAGCTACATGAAGGTCAGCGTTCCGTCGCAGCGGCCGCCCTCCTACGCGGTGGCCGATGGTGTGCACTGCGCTCCACTGAACGACCTGCCGAACATCGCTCGGCCGGCTGACGGGTACGTCGTGATTGGTGCCGGCAAGACCGGCGCAGATGCCTGCCTCTGGCTGCTCAAGAACGGCGTCGATCCCGATGACATCCGGTGGGTCATGCCGCGCGACTCGTGGTACATCGATCGGGCGGGAATCCAGCCCGGCCAGTTCTTCGAACGTACCGCCGAACGCTTCATCGCTCAATTTCGCCATATTGCCGAGTCGGACTCGATCGCTGATCTGTTCCGGCGACTTGAGAGCGACGGGATCCTCCATCGTCTGACCACCGACATCACGCCGACGATGTATCGCTGCTCAACCATGACGCAAGCCGAACTCGAGCAGCTCCGACGGATTGCGAACGTCACACGGCTCGGGCGGGTGCAACGCATTGACGCGACAGAGATGGTGCTCGACGGTGGCACCGTGCCGACCACCACCAGCACGGCGCATATCGACTGCACTGCAGACGGTCTCGAGCGTCGCCCGGCCGTGCCGGTCTTCGACGGCAACCGCATCACGCTGCAGACCGTTCGTCACTGCCAGCAGGTGTTCAGCGCAGCGTTCATCGCGCACTGCGAGGTTGCCTATGGCACTGAGGTGGCGAAGAACAATCTGTGCGGTGTCGTGCCCCACCCGGACAGTGCGACCGACTGGATTCGCACGGCCCTCGGTAACTCGCTCAATGGAGCGCAGTGGAATGCCGACGCTGACCTGCAGGCGTGGCTTGCTGGTAGCCGACTCGATGGCTTCAGTACAGCTGAGCCGCCGAGTGACGAACTGACAGCCGTGATGATGGGGGCACTCGACGACGCCGAGCCAGCTCTCGCGAAGCTCGAGCAGTACGTTGCCGAACTCGACGCGGCAGGTCTGTGAATCGTTCGGGGTGACACGTCAGTCCACTCCGGCGACGAGACGCGGTGTTCGGGGGAGAGAGCCGAGGAGAACAGCATGGAACACCACAGAGAAGTCCGAATCACTGACCTTCCGGGCCGGGCCCGCGAGATCATCGATCATTTCGAGCTGGAACCACACCCCGAGGGCGGTTGGTTCCGTCAGACCTTCCGCGATGTGGGTGCCGATGGCACAGTGCCTTCGACAGCGATCTACTTTCTCCTTGCTCGCGGTGAACGTTCGCATTGGCATCGGGTCCACCACGCCGCCGAGGTGTGGCATCACTACGCCGGCGATCCAATCCGACTCTGCCTGTCGGTAGATGGCGTCGCTGAGGACGATCATCTGCTCGGCACTGACCTGGCGTCAGGTGAGCGTCCGCAGGTGATCGTTCCACTCGGCTGTTGGCAGTCGGCTGAAACGTTGGGCGATTGGACACTGGTCGGTTGCACCGTCGCGCCCGGCTTCGACTTCACCCATTTTGAGTTGGCTCCGCCGGACTGGCGACCCGGTTGCTCACTGGACGTGCCAGACCTGCCAGACGGAGCTTGATCTCTGCGTTGGTCGACGCGGCGTCGAGGATCGGTCAGGCGTGAACGTTTGCTCCGAACATGCCACGAAGCGCGTTGCCCATCGCCTCACGTGTTGCAGTCGGGGTGATCAGCACGTCGACTGCACCGGTCGATGTGTGCGTCTGGCCCTGCGCCTGGAGGTGTTCGACGGGCACGCCAGCGGCGGCGAGTGCCCGCGCATAGGCATCGCCTTCGTCGCGCAGCGGGTCAAACTCACAGGTGACGATCATCGCCCGCGGCAGGCCCGACAGATCTGGTGCACGCAGCGGTGATGCCTTCGGATCAGACCGCTGATCGACGTCGCAGTAATGGTCCCAGAACCAGTGCATCAACGCGGTGGTCAGCACATAGCCATCGGCATTTTCGGTGTATGACGGCCGTGAGAAGTCACAGTCCGTAGCAGGGTTGAGCAAGACCTGCCCGATGATCGCGGGGCCGCCTGCCAACTTTGCCTGCTGAGACGTCACCGCAGCAACGTTCGCGCCGGCGCTCCACCCGGCCACGGCCAGCAGGTCAGCACGGACACCCAACTCGTCGGCGTTCGCAGCAACCCATTGCACGGCAGCCAGACCATCGTCAGCGGCAGCAGGGAAGCGGGCCTCGGGTGCGTGGCGGTAGTTGACCGACACGATCACCGCGTTGGAACGCACACAGAGATCGCGGCACAT
>NZ_CAXCAM010000084.1:0-4298 GCF_963980585.1 uncultured Ilumatobacter sp. | reverse complement strand
GCGGAGGAAAATCTCACCTCCGGTCGCGCCATAGCCGATGACATTGCCGGCAATGACATGGTCTTCAGCAGCAAACGGCGCGAGCGGATGCGGGTGCACGATCAGCCGCCCACCAGACAATCCCTTGCCGACGTAATCGTTGCCGTCGCCAACCAGACGCATCTGAATGCCCGCTGGAACGAACGCACCGAAGCTCTGCCCGGCCGAGCCGGTCAACGTGATGTCGATCGTGCCGTCGGGCAGACCAGCACCCTTCCACTGCTTCGTCACCTCGTGACCGAGCAACGTGCCCACGGTTCGGTGCACGTTACGAATCGGAAGATCGATCGAGACGTGGTGGCCGTCCCTGATGGCGGGCTGGGCCAGGGCGATGAACTGCTGATCGAGCGCCTCGTCGAGGCCGTGATCCTGATCGACCGTCTGGATCATCGACTGGTGATACGGATTCTGTGGCACGGCAAGAATCGGGCTGATGTCGAGACCCGAGGCCTTCCAGTGATCGATTGCTTCACGGGTGTCGAGCGCCTCGACGTGCCCGATCATCTCGTCCATCGTGGCAAAGCCCAGCTCGGCCATGATCTCACGCACTTCCTCCGCGATGTACTCGAAGAAGTTGATCACGAACTCCGGTTTGCCGGTAAACCGGGAGCGGAGTTCGGGGTTTTGGGTGGCGACACCGACGGGGCAGGTGTCGAGGTGGCAGACCCGCATCATGATGCAACCCGACACGACGAGCGGCGCCGTCGCAAACCCATACTCCTCGGCGCCGAGCAACGCAGCAATCACGACGTCGCGGCCCGTCTTCAGTTGGCCATCGCTCTGTACGACGATGCGGTCACGCAAGCCATTGAGCATCAACGTCTGCTGGGTCTGGGCAAGCCCCAGTTCCCACGGTCCACCTGCGTGTTTCAGCGATGTCAGTGGGCTCGCCCCGGTACCTCCGTCGTGGCCCGAGATGAGCACGACATCAGCTTTCGCCTTCGACACGCCCGCTGCAACGGTGCCGACGCCCGCCTCGGCGACCAGCTTGACGTGCACGCGTGCCGCCGGGTTGGCGTTCTTCAGGTCGTGAATCAGTTGCTTCAGATCCTCGATCGAATAGATGTCGTGGTGCGGCGGCGGACTGATCAGACCGACGCCTGGAGTTGAGTGGCGAGTCTTTGCGATCCATGGCCAGACCTTGTGCCCGGGCAGCTGGCCGCCTTCGCCGGGCTTGGCACCCTGGGCCATCTTGATCTGGATGTCGTCAGAATTCGTGAGGTATTCAGCGGTGACGCCGAATCGGCCTGAGGCCACCTGCTTGATCGACGAGCGCCGCTCAGGGTCGTAGAGCCGGTCAGCGTCTTCGCCACCCTCACCGGTGTTGGACTTCGCGCCCAATCGGTTCATCGCCACGGCAAGCGTCTCGTGAGCCTCAGCGCTGATCGAGCCGTAGGACATCGCTCCAGTGCTGAATCGCTTGACAATCTCTGACACCGGCTCGACATCATCGATGGAGATGGGCGAGCGGCCAGAGCGGTCGGCGTTCGCAAACTCGAACAGCCCGCGCAACGTCATCAGCTTCTTCGACTGGTCGTCGACGCGGCTCGTGTACTCCTTGAAGATGTCGTAGCGGCCCGCACGCGCAGCGTGCTGCAGCTTGAAGACCGTCTCAGGATTGAAAAGGTGCTGTTCGCCTTCGCGGCGCCACTGGTACTCGCCACCGAGCTCAAGCTTGCGGTGGGCGCGTTCTTCGGGCCGATCAGGGTTGGCCATCTTGTGCCGTGCCGCGACTTCCGCGGCGATCTCGTCAAGACCGATCCCACCGAGCTGGCTCACCGTTCCGGTGAAGTACTGCTCGACCACATCCTCGCCAAGACCGATGGCCTCGAAGATCTGCGCACCGGTGTACGACGCCACCGTCGAGACACCCATCTTCGACATCACCTTCAGGACGCCCTTGTTACACGCCTTGATGTAATTGCGAATCGCAAGCTGGTCGTCAAGGTCGCCGAGGCCGTGCATGCCCTCATGAATGAGGTCTTCGACTGACTCGAAGGCGAGGTACGGGTTGATCGCACCGGCCCCGTAGCCGATGAGGAGCGCCATGTGATGCACTTCGCGGGCATCTCCCGCTTCCACAACCAAGCCGGTCATCGTGCGCTGCTTGGTCCGCACGAGGTGGTGGTGCACCGCTGCGGTCAGCAGGAGCGAAGGGATTGGGGCATCGATGGTGTCGGCGTTGCGGTCCGACAGCACGATCATTCTGGCCCCGGCTCCGATGGCATCCGAAGCCTGCTGGCACACGCGGTCGAGTGCCGCACGGAGACCCGGCCCACCGTCAGCAACGCGGTACAGCCCACTGAGCACCTTGGCCTGGAGACCGGCGTGTCCGCCGTCGTCATTGACATGGATGATTTTCGCCAACTCGTCGTTGTCGATGATCGGGTTCGGCAACGCCATCTGTCGGCAACTCTCAGGGCCGGGAGCAAGCAGGTTCGCCTCCGGTCCGACCGACGCCGACACCGCTGTGACGACTTCTTCGCGGATTGCATCCAGCGGCGGGTTGGTGACCTGTGCAAACAGTTGCTTGAAGTAATCAAACAGCAACCGTGGCCGGTCCGACAGCACGGCCAGCGGCGTGTCGGTACCCATCGAGCCGAGTGCCTCATATGCGTTTGCCGCCATCGGAGTGATCAGAATCTTGAGCTCTTCGTGGGTATAGCCGAACATTTGTTGACGGCGCAGAACGCTGTCGTGGCTGAAGACGACGTGCTCGCGGTCAGGAAGGTCCGGGAGGTTGGTCATGCCAGCCGCAAGCCACTCGCCGTAGGGATGCTCCTCGGCAAGCTTGTTCTTGATCTCCTCGTCGCCGACAATCCGGCCCTCGTTGGTGTCGATCAAGAACATTTTGCCCGGCTGCAGACGACCCTTGGCCACCACCTTGCTCGGCTCGATGTCGATCACACCGACTTCGGACGCCATGACGACAAGGTCGTCGTCGGTGACCCAATATCGGCTCGGGCGCAAACCGTTGCGGTCGAGCACTGCACCGATCATTTCGCCATCGGTAAAGGTGACCGATGCCGGACCATCCCAGGGTTCCATCATCGCCGCGTGGAACCGGTAGAAGTCGCGCTGCTTCTGCGACATCGTTTCGTCGTTTTCCCACGCTTCAGGAATCATCATGAGTACTGCATGATGAATCGGATATCCACCAAGGTGCAGCAATTCGAGAACTTCATCGAACCGAGCCGTGTCGGAGGATCCAGGCGTACAGATCGGGAACGCCCGGTCGATGCCCGGCAAGAGCGGGCTTTCAAGCATCGCCTCGCGTGCGCGCATCCAGTTCTGATTGCCCTGCACGGTGTTGATCTCACCGTTGTGAGCGACGAATCGATAGGGATGCGCCAGCGGCCACGACGGGAATGTGTTCGTACTGAACCGGCTGTGCACGAGCAGCAGTGCTGACTCGACTCGCGGATCACGCAGATCGGGAAAAAACTCGCTCAGCTGTGGCGTCGTGAGCATGCCCTTGTAGACGATCGTGCGGCTGGAGAGCGACGAAAAGTAGCTGTCGAGGTCGCCGACGAGTTCACGCCGCGACGTCTTCCGAGCGACGAATGCCTTCCGATCGAGTTCGATACCCGTGGCACCTTCGGGGTCGCTGACGAAAAGCTGCTTGAACGTCGGCATCGCCTCGCGTGACGTCTTGCCCAGACAGTCGGGGTTGATCGGCAGGTCACGCCAACCGAGCACCTGAAGTCCAGCATCGGTGACACTCACCTCGATCGCCGACATCGCGTCCTGTGCATATTCAGGGATCGACGGCAGGAATGCGATGCCCACGGCGTAGGCGCCAGCGGCAGGCAGGTCGAACTCGGTGACCTCCTGGAAGAAGCGGTCCGGAACCTGCAGCAGGATTCCGGCGCCGTCGCCCGAGTCGGGCTCGGCGCCTGTTGCACCGCGGTGTTCAAGGTTCGTCAACGCCTGCAGACCTGTCACGACCAGTTCATTCGAACGGACGCCCTTCAAGTTCGCGACGAAGGACACGCCGCAGGAATCGTGTTCCTGACGGGGGTCGTAGAGGCCAGAGGGGCCGGGAGGTTGCTGCATTGTCACATCCACGAGTCGTTGATCGGCTACGAAATCGCGAAGACAGCCTGATCGACATTGACCAGCGGCCTCACACGAGGATGCTCGAGACAACACTGGCTCAAGCGGGGGTTGCCCAGCTTAGAGCCTCAACCCCCCGCTGTGCTCGCTCGTTCGGTCGTGAAACAGACAGCGGTTCCGCATCCAGCCCGAGATGCCAGCCC
>NZ_CAXCAM010000083.1:0-4523 GCF_963980585.1 uncultured Ilumatobacter sp. | reverse complement strand
GTCACCGATCAGTGAGTCCGAATTTTGCCTTGAGGATCTGGTGATACCGATACGTGCCGAATCGGACGAAGTTGGCGGTGGCCGGCGACGGGACACAGCAGACCACGTCACCGTCGTCGAGCGTGGCGGTCGGCTGGCCGTCGATAGCGACTTCGGCACGACGATGTCCCGAGACCTCGATCTCGACGACCTCGCTTGGATCGAGCACCAACGACCGATCGAAGAGCATATGTGGCGCTACGGGTGTGAGCAGCACGGCCCGATGTCGGGGCGACACCACCGGCCCGCGAGC
This sequence comes from uncultured Ilumatobacter sp., assembly GCF_963980585.1. Lineage (NCBI taxonomy): Bacteria > Bacillati > Actinomycetota > Acidimicrobiia > Acidimicrobiales > Ilumatobacteraceae > Ilumatobacter > uncultured Ilumatobacter sp. The sequence continues at coordinate 4,231 of NZ_CAXCAM010000083.1, read as the reverse complement.
CGACAGCGAGTACGCGGTGGATCCAGTCGGTGTCGCGACGATGAGACCATCAGCTGCGTAGTGCGTGAAAGGTTCGCCGTCAATCCGGGCGAGCAGTCGGACGGTGTGGCCGGACTGGCTCTTCTCGACTACCGCTTCGTTGAGCGCACGGCCTGCGTGAACTCCGTTGACGGACACATCGAGCATCATTCGGTCATCGATATGCCACTCGCCCGACTCGGGTCCGGCAAAGAACGAGGACAGCGAGAGTTCGAGGGAATCTGGCTCGATTTCGGTCAGATACCCCAACGAGCCCAGATTCACGCCGAGCACTGGAACCGTGGCGCCCTCAAGCATCCCGACCGCGCGCAGCATCGTGCCATCGCCACCCAAGCTCAACACGATGTCGGCCTCGGCGATCGCTCGGTCGTCAGCGTGTTCGGACAGGTCGAGCGCATCGGCGTCCTGCTGCGGCATCCAGAAGTCTTGCTGGTGCTCCGCGCACCACACTGCTGCACGGAGTGCATGAGCCCGAGCCGTATCTCGCTCATGGTGCGCGACCAGCGCGACGCCGCTCATTGCTCTGTCTCGCTGGATTGCAGCATTGGTGCCCTTGCGTGGACGAGGAATTCGATGTTGCCGTCGGCCCCGGTGATCGGCGACGTCGTCCAGTCGTGCACGATGCAGCCGCTCTCGGTAAAGGCGTGAGCGACTTCAACTTGAACCCGCTCGTGGATCACCGGGTCGGTGATGATTCCGCGTCCCTTGCTGACCTCCGAACGGCCGGCCTCGAACTGGGGTTTGACGAGCAGCACCATGGGAGCTTCAGGTTGGCACACCGACACCAAGGCGGGAATGACCAGCGCCAACGAAATGAACGAGAGATCACCGACGACCACGTCGACTGGCCCACCGATATCGGCGACGGAGATGTGCCGAACGTTGGTCCGCTCCATATTGATCACACGTTCATCGCCGCGCAACCGCTCATGGAGCTGGCCATGACCGACATCGAGTGCGACCACCTCGCGTGCCCCACGCTGCAGAAGGCAATCAGTGAAGCCACCTGTCGAGGCTCCGGCGTCGAGCGCTCGAAGGCCAGTGACATCGAGACCGAAGTGAGCGAGCGCGCCTTCCAACTTCTCACCACCGCGACCGACGAAGCGGGCCGGTGGTCCGGAAACGACGAGCGCGTCTCCGGGTGCAACTTGGCGCGACGACTTCGCCGCAACTGAGCCGTTCACGAGCACCCGATTCGCGACGATCAGCTGCTGCGCTTCGGTACGACTGGATGTGAGCTCGCGTCGAACTAATTCGGCGTCAAGCCGCCGCCGAGCCGCCACCGGAGTCCCGTCAGTCCGACCGAGCGGTGCGCTTGGTCGCGACCTTGGGCACGCCCGACGTTCCGACTGCTGCGATCTTCTTACTTGGGGTCTTCTTCTGAGCCGGTGCCTTCTTGGCGGCGGGCTTCTTCTTGGCCGGAGCCTTCTTGGCGGCAGGCTTCTTCTTGGCTGGAGCCTTCTTACTTTCGGGCTTCTTCTTGACGGCAGGCTTCTTCTTAGCTGGAGCCTTCTTCGGCTCTGCGGATCCTTGGTCCCGATCAATGAGACGTCCGGCGATCTCTTCGAAGCGATCCTCGAGTTCGTCGAACCGCTCCGACACCCAGCCGACCTGCTTGGCGACTTCGCGCTGCACGACTTCGGCGACCTTGTCTGACGTCTCCTTGCCACGCTCAACCAGCTGCGAAACGACCTTCTCGGCATCGCGCTTCTGAACGTCGCCGGCCTTGACCAACTCCGAGACGATCTTCTCTGCCTGTTTCTTCGACACATCGGTGAATTGAATCCCGGCGTCAATGAGCTTCTGAATCGGTGAAGTGGCCATAGCCCCATGATACTCGCCGCCTGGATCGGTGCCCTCGGTCTGTCATTGCCTGAGCCGAAAGTTCGCCCGCTGGCGCTTGTGCCCACACGACAACGAATCAGGCAATCAATCCAGGATGGCCGTTGCGACAGCAGCAAGGTTGGCCAGGTCTGCAGTAACCGGGAGGTCGACGTCAACCACCTGTCCCGGTTGTGTCACGCCGGTCCGGACCAACGCAAATGCACAACCCAAGCGCTCAGCCATCAAACCGTCGGTTTCCGGACGGTCCCCAACCATCACCGTGGTCGATGCATCGAAGTCGTCGCCGATCAGCGCTGCGATCGCTGCAGCCATCGGTTGGTGCGGTTTGCCTGCGAAGGTCGGAATTTGCTCACCCGCGGATGCGACCGCTGCGACAATTGAGCCACCGCCGGGTTCGAGTCCCCGCGGCGTCGGGTATGTCGAATCAGAGTTGGTCCCGATCAGTCGCGCTCCACCGTGCAGAGCACTTGCCGCTGCGGCCAAACGTGCGTAGTCGAAATCGCGGTGGAGCCCAACCATCACCGCATCGAATGGTCCACCGTCCACCGTCCCGTCGTTGATCACAGCGACGCCCCCGCGGCTCTCAACCGCTTGCACGATTCCCGGGCCACCAGCCACGAGAACCCGCTCACCTGGCACGATCAGGAGTGCAGCGGCAGTGGACGAACTGACGATGTCGCCATCGGCACGGATTCCGACGCCAAGGAGTGCGGCAATCTGTTCCTCGACGCGGGCAGCCGAGTTGTTCGTTACGAAGACCACTCGACGACCAGATGCTCGAAGTCGGGCAACGGCATCGGACGATCCCGGAATCGGCTCGCGGGCCAGCCAGACCACTCCATCAAGGTCGCACAGCACCGTGCGCATGGAACCCATATTGTTGTCCATCACGCGTAGATCGTTGCACCCGATGCAGTCCAACACTGGCATGCTGGTCTGGTGCCACGCTTTACTCCGTTTCCAGCTCTCCGCTACTGCGATCGCACCATCGACGACGTGATCGCCCCGCCCTACGACGTGTTGTCCGAGGTGGACATCGATGCACTCAACGCTCGAAGCGCGTTCAACATCACGCACGTCGACGTACCACGCGAAACCGCCGGCCCTCAGAGGTACGTGCGCGCAGGCAACGTGCTTCGCGAGTGGATCGACGCGGGAGTGGTCGACTTCGACGACTCCCCCACCTTCACGATCTATCGCATGCGATTCATCGACGCCACCGGAGCCCCACGCGATATTGCCGGAGTACTCGGCGGTTTGGAAGTCGTCGACGATGGTGCCGGCGGCGTCCTTCCTCACGAACGGGTCACACCAAAGGCGTCGACCGATCGGCTCGACCTCACTCGCGCCACCCAAGCCAATATGTCTCCGATTTGGGGTCTCTCGCTCGCCGCTGGCCTGACCGACTTGCTGGCCGAACCTGGTGAGCACCTGTCATCGGTGACCGTTGATGGCGTCGAGCACGTCGTGGAACGTGTCAGCGACGCGGGCCGCGTCGCTGCGATCGCCGAGAAGGTCGGATCAGACGATGTCCTGATTGCCGACGGCCATCACCGGTACGGCATCAGTCGCACCTTCCGCGATGAGGTTCGGGCCAGTGGCATCACGAACGCCCATGTCGAAGACACGCTGGCCTTCGTCAGCGAACTGGTAGCCGACCAGCTCAGCGTCGAGGCGATCCACCGGCTCTACACCGATATCGATTTCGATGGGCTTCGATCGGCACTGGGCACGTCGTTTGATCTCTCCGATGCCGGGACGCCCACGGCCGACACGCTCGCTGCGATGGAGGCCGACGGGAAGCTCTGTTTGATTGGACCCGATGGCACTGGGCAGTGGCTGACACCCAAGCTGGGCGCCTTCGATGAGGTGCGGTCACTGGATGGAGCATGGCTCGAACACGTGCTGGCCGAGGTTGCGCACTCTGTGACCTACCAGCATGGCGTGACCAACGTCGTCGAAGCCGTCACGAGCGGCGCCGCGACCGGTGCCGTCCTCATCCGCCCGGTCAGCGTCGCTGAGATCGAGCGCACCGCTCGGGAAGGTCTGCTGATGCCCCCGAAGTCGACCTTTTTCACGCCGAAACTACGGACTGGCCTGGTCGTACGCAGCGTCGTCTGAGACGCCTATGGAATCAAGTTCGCAGCAGCTGCAGCCAGGAGCGAACGCACACTTTTGGTACGCCGCGCCGGGAGGCAGCGCTCCGCGACCAGTTCGGTTCTGGTCTGCGTCAGGCCGCCGCTGCGGAAGAACCGCCGCTGGACCCGGCCGGTCACCACGACTTCCTCACCGGCGACAAGAGCACCGACGGCGGCAGCTGACGGATTGCGCCATGCCACCGGCACCG
>NZ_CAXCAM010000082.1:0-4627 GCF_963980585.1 uncultured Ilumatobacter sp. | reverse complement strand
TGCGACGGGCGCACGTTGCGGCGTGGCGCACGTTGCGGCGCGACGCAGTCAGCCGCGGGCGTTCGAGGCGCGTTCGAGACGGCCAGATTTGTCGACGGGGAGCCCGGTGAGGAGCGCGACGGCGGTGGATCCGGCTGCGATGCACCAGATGATCGACCAGCGATAGCCATCGGTGGTGTCGATCAGCCACCCGGCAGTCGGCGCCCCGACCAGTGCGCCAATACCCGGCGCCGTGTACATCAACCCAAGGATCGAACCCAGACCGGCGACGCCCATCCGATCCGAGATGACGATCGGGCTGAGCGCGACAAACCCGCCGTACCCCACGCCCAACGTGAGAACGAACAACACCAACATGACGTACGACGACCCGGCGGCGAGCCAGAGCAGGAAGCTCCCCGTCGTGATGATGAGGCAGGCACGGTAGAGACGAAACGATCCGAAACGCCGAACCAACGACCCGAAGCCCACGCGGGAGAGCACACTCGATCCGCCCAAGACACCGACGAGCACCGCTGCTTGCACCGATCCGATGCCACGTTCCTTGGCGTATTGACCGACGAAAACGAACGGCACGAACAGCGCGAGGCCAAGGGCGAACGCGGAGAGCGCGAAGCGGCGGAACACGGGACTCCCCAACGCATCCTTGAACCGAGACGGCTGCGGCGAACCGTCGCCGGGAGGTCGGTCGACCAGCGGCACGCAGGCGAGCATGACGCCGGCGCCACCGACAGCAAAGAAGACGTAGGTGTCACGCCAGCCCCACCGATCGATCAGCGCTGCTGACACCGGCGACATCACCAGCGTGCCGACGCCGATGCCGGCCACGGCCAATCCGACCGCAACCGCCCGGTGCTGTTCGAACCAGCCGCCGACCACCGCGACCATCGGTACGTAGCCGCAGGCTGCGGCGATCCCGACACCGAGGCCGTAGGTGACATATCCCAGGCCGAGCGACTGCACACGGCTCGTTGCAATCAAACCAAGAAACAACGCTGCCGCGCCGGCGACCAGCACCACTCGTGGGCCGAAGCGGTCCGACATGCGACCCGAAATGATGCTGAGCGAGAAGAACAAGCACGTCGTGATGCCGAAGATGAGCGCGGTGGAACCGTTGGCCGCGTCGAACTCCTCGCTCATCGATTCGAAGAAGGCCCCGAAGCTGTATGCCGTACCCAGCGTGACCCCGGATGCGAAGAAGGCCGCAACGACGGTGAGCCAGGCTCGCCGCGAGTCGACGGCATGCGCAGCGACGGCGGCGTTGGCGGACATCGGGCCGACACTACGCACCGCACCCGAGTTCGAACGTGACGGGACTCGGACGGAAGTCTTCGCGATCGCTGCCGAACGGTCGCTGCGCCAACGTGAGCGCTGCGACGCTGGTCAGATTCGAGTGAGCTTGAAAAGCAGAGCGCTCTCGGGATGCAGCGTCGGGGGTTGCACGCCGTGGGCGGCGAGTTGTCGTCCGGTGAGTTCCACACCGGACGCGAGCCAGCTCGGCTGCACCCGGGCTGGACCCCATCGCTCGCCGGGGATGCGGAGGTGTTCGATGCGGTAGGTCGCGGCATCGTCGAGTCCGGGTAGTCGGAGCGGCGGAGGCGTCAGACTGGGAGCCGTGGCGAGTTGGGCGAAGGCCACGATTCCTTCCGATCGGTCAGCTGCGTACACGCCGTGTGCGCTGTACGCAGGGTCGGTGTCGAATCGAACGACATCGCCTGAGTGGAGCAACTCGCGATGCTCCTTGTGCAGAGCGATGACCGCTTGCAGCGCGATCCGTTCCTCGTCAGTGAGTTTCGTGACGTTCCACTCCACGCCGAGGTGGCCGAACATCGCAGTGGCAGCTCGAAATGAGAGTGACTGCGTGCGACCGGTGGTGTGTGCCCGGGTCGGCCCGATGTGGGCCCCCATGAGTTCCGGCGGGATCAACATGGACGCACCGCGCTGGATGGTCTGACGTTCCAGTGCGTCGTTGCAGTCGCTTGTCCAGACTCGTTCGGTGCGCTTCAGGATCTCGTGATCAATCCGGGCACCGCCGCTTGCGCACGACTCGAACTCGACGGTCGGGTGCAGGCGGCGCAGCTTGTCGAGGAGGTGGTAGAGCGCAATGGTCTGTGCGTTGGTGCCAGCCGCGCCGTGTTGATTCGAGCCGTGAATATGGTCGCGGTTCATGTCCCACTTGACGTAGGAGATGTCGTGGTCGCTCAGCAGTCGATCGAGGCATCCCAAGATGAAGTCGAACGCTGGGCGGTTGGCGAGGTCGAGGACAAGTTGTTGCCGACCGAGCACCGGTTCGTACCCGGGGGTGGCCAACGCCCAGTCGGGATGGGCGCGGAAGATGTCGCTGTCGGGGTTGACCATCTCGGGTTCGACCCAGATTCCGAAGTCCATTCCAAGGTCCGTGACGTGCGCGATCAACGGGGAGAGTCCTGCTGGGTACGCCGCGTCCGATACCCACCAGTCGCCGAGCCCCTTGGTGTCGTCGCGGCGCGAACCGAACCAGCCATCATCGAGCACGAAACGCTCGATGCCGAGATCCGCTGCGGCGTCGGCCAGCAACATCAGCTTGTCGGTGTCATGGTCGAAGTACACCGCCTCCCACGTGTTGAGCAGGACCGGACGCGGCGTCGACGGATGATTCGGCAGCGCTCGCAGCGAACGGTGAAAGGCTTGCGTCGCATTGTTTAGACCATGCGGCGAGTACGCGGCAATCGTCTCCGGCGTGGTGTATGACTCACCGGGCTCAAGCACGACTTCGCCCGGGTGCAGCAGCTCTCCGGCCTGCAGATAGCGGCGGCCATCGGCGAGGCGTTCGGCGAGCATCGTGTGGTTCCCGCTCCACGCGAGGTGTGCGCCCCACACCTCGCCACTCCACTCGTCGAAGCCGCGCTTGCCTGTAAAGAGCATCGGCGGTGACTCGTGCGAGGTGCGACCGCGTCGGTTCTCGGCAAGCAACGAACCGTCGAACCAATCGCTGCGCAACGGTTGAAACTCCCGCGACCAGCGCCCTTCGAAGCTGAGCAACTCGCTCGCGTGTTCGGCAACAGGAAGTGTGACCGTCAATCCGTCCAGGCTGTACCGCCGGTCACCAGCGTTGGTGACCGTCGCCCAGATATGCAGCACGTCGTCGAGCACGATGGTCACGTTCAGCCCGAGTTTCGCGACTGCGTCAACCGCTTCGACTGAGAGACGCGTGCCGTCGTCGGACAGGTGATGTGACACCGCCGAGAACCGCGGCGCCCACGCGAGGCCTCCCCCGCGCCGACCGACGAGGCCCGGGCGGCCGGTGAACCCCGAACCGTGCTCGGGAACTGTCGACACTGGAGCGACCGAGTCGACCGTTCCGTGGACGATGGGCCGAGAAAGCGACGGGAGCACCGTCGCCAGGTCGGCCTCGGCGCCAAGCGGCGCGCCCCAATGCACGATCGTCGGGGCCCCCGTTGTGACGTCGACCACCACGTCGGTTCCAGCGTTGGACAAACGAATCATCTCGGGCACAGACCGCCATTCTATGGAGGGCAGGTCAGCCGTGTCCGAAACACAGATCCTATGTTCGATTGACCTGTGCGGACTGCGCGCGATTCGCACAGATTTCGCACAGCTGATGTTCGAACCTGTTGATTTCGGTTGATTCTTGCGTACAAATCAACCACGATGGTCGACATGTTCGATCGGGGTGGCGGGGCAGGACCCGATCAAAGCTTGACCGCAGGGCGCTCACTTGCGCAGCAACGACACGAACAGATCGTCGCCGAGGTACGTGCCCGAGGATCGATGCGCGTCACTGAGCTTGCGTCGCTGCTCGATGTCAGCGATATGACGATTCGCCGCGACCTCGACGTCCTCGACGAGGCAGGCTCGCTCGTCAAGGTGCATGGAGGCGCGAAGGTCTCCACCGAGCACTCCGCCGACGAGCCCGGCTTCGACGCCAACTCGGCGCTTCACACCGCCGAGAAAGAGGCAATCGCTCGTGCTGCCGCGGACCTCGTTGAGGGCGGGGCAACGATCGGGCTGATGGCCGGCACGACGACCTGGCGTCTCGCCGGCGAGTTGGCGATGGTGCCGAACCTGACCGTGGTCACCAACAGCATGCGCGTCGCTGAGGTGTTCAACGAGTTCAGGCGACCTGACCGCAACATCATCTTGACCGGCGGGGTGCGCACGCCCAGCGATGCACTCGTCGGCCCCATTGCAGCAACGGCGTTGAGCGCCCTGCATGTCGACACGCTGTTCATCGGCGTGCACGGCATGGGCGAGCAGGCCGGTTTCACCACGCCGAACATCCTCGAATCCGATACCAATCGAGCATTCATCCGCGCGGCTGGCCGCAAGGTCGTGCTCGCCGATCACAGTAAATGGGGCGTCACCGGCCTCAGCAGTTTCGCGGCATTGAGTGACGTGGACACGCTGATCACCGACCACCTGCTGTCCTCGGATGCCATCGACATCCTCGGCGCACATATTCCTGACGTCCGTCAGGTCGGCCAGCCAATCTGACGCTCGCTGATCAGTCGGTGTCGGGCGCGGTCTCGGTCGAGGCGTCGTCAGACTCATCGACATCGGTCGCCGTGAGTGACTCGGGGGCCACGTCGTCGTCGAGTTCTCCGTCCAGCTCACCATCCAGCTCACC
>NZ_CAXCAM010000081.1:0-4928 GCF_963980585.1 uncultured Ilumatobacter sp. | reverse complement strand
CGCGTTGTGCGTCGAGGACTGGTCGTTCGATGAGTGAAACGCATAGTCGCTGGGCCGTCTCGGTTGTGTGCAGGACCTCAGACACCGCCGTCGACGCTGGCTGTTTCCGTGAACAGCTCGGCGATCCGTGGACGCCAGTCGATGGCTTCCGTCGATCCTCCAGCGGCCTGGACCGACGCTCGTTCATCAGCGAGCGTGTCGGCGATGATTGCTAGGTCCGGAGTCAGCACCTCGGCGAGGCGGTCACGGAGGTATCCGGCCAGCGCCGGACTGGCTCCATCGGTGCTGATCGCCCCGGTCACCCTTCCTGACCGGGTGATCGCGGGGAGGATGAATTCGCAATCGACGGGCTGGTCGGCTGCGTTCGTCCAGATCCCACGCTCGCGCGCTGCCGCCGAGATCGCTGTATCGGTGCCGACATTCCCCGTCGCAGTGATGACGAGCCGCATGCCATCCAGGTGGGCGTCGCCGAACGGGCGCTCGATCACCTCGCCCCCGGCGGCGGCGACCACGTCGCGATCGATATGTTCGCTTACCTCCGTGGCGACCAGTCGGACGATCGCACCCGCAGTCAGCAGCCCGCTCGCCTTGCGCCATCCAATGGGCCCGCCGCCGACCACGAGGACCGGCACGGCATGGAGATCGAGGAAAACGGGGTAGGTGAATCGACTGGTCGAAAGCTCCATCACCCCAGTTTAGGAGCCAATCTTTCGCTATTCTCGATAAAGCCGATCATTTTAGTCGGGATTTGATTAACTGTGCCCATGTCACGGCTCATCGACACCGCTCCCATCGAGAGTTCCGATCCACGCACCGACGCGAGCGCCGTCCTGTGTTGGGCCGCCAAGACCTTCGCCAGCGGCCTCTGTGTCACCGCTAGCTTCGGCGACGCCACACTCGCCCACGTCGCCCACAGCGCAGTCCCCGGCATCACGATCACGCTCCTCGACACCGGCTACCTGTTCGCCGAGACCGAATGGTTCGCCGATCACCTCGTCGAACGATTCGCCATGTCGGTGCGAATCATCCGCCCTCGAGTAGACATCGAACGCGACGTCTGGACGACCAGCACCGACGCCTGCTGCGCCGACCGCAAGGTCGAGCCCTTGCAGCGCGCACTCCTCGGCGCCACTGCGTGGGCCACCGGCGTGCGACGTTCGGACTCCGAGTCGCGGGCATCGACCAAGCTCGTCCACCACGACCTGATGAGATCGGTGATCAAGGTCAATCCACTCGCCGGATGGACCGACGACGACGTCCAGTCCTACGCCGCAGACCACGGCCTGCCCGAGCACCCGCTCGTCGATTGCGGCTACGGCTCGATCGGCTGCTGGCCCTGCACCCGGCCCGCAGCCGACCGCACCGGCCGCTGGGCCGGCAGCGACAAGACCGAATGCGGCCTCCATCTCTGAGCACCGCCGCCACTCCCCTCCGTTCCACCCGCCTCTCCGATTCCCCTGACCGACAGGACCACTCACCGCCATGACAACCAGCACGACAACCACCACGATCGCATCTGCCGACGACGTCAAGCGCACTGCTGCCGAGCAACTCAAGATCGACAGCGGCTACCTCGCCGGAACGATCGCCGACGAACTTGCCAACGGCGAAACGAACTTCGAAGCCGACGCCGAGACGCTGCTCAAGTTCCACGGGATCTACCAGCAGGACGACCGCGACATCCGCCGGAGCCGGACACAACAGCAGCTCCCCCTCGACTACTCGTGCATGGTCCGCGCATCGGTTCCCGGCGGCGTCATCACCGCTGCGCAGTGGCTCGCCCTCGACCGAGTCGCGTCGCTCGCCGACCAGAAGCTCCGCCTCACGACTCGCCAGGGCGTGCAGTATCACGTCGTCCACAAAGGCGAACTCCAACAGCTGGTCGTCGGCATCAATTCCTCCCTCCTCACGACACTCGGGGCATGTGGCGACGTTGTCCGCAACGTCATGGCCTGCCCCCTCCCGCACCCCGATCGCGAAGCCGTCATTGCGCCCGTGGTCGATGAAATGGTCCGCCGGTTCAGGCCGCAGACCGAGACCTACTGGGAAATGTGGGTCGACGGCGAACGCGCTATCTCGTCCGAGGTCCACCCCGGCCACGCCCCGATCGACGACGTGGAGCCGGTTTACGGCGAGGCCTACCTCCCCCGCAAGTTCAAGATCGGGATCGCCTGGCCGGGTGACAACTGCGTCGACATCTACACCCACGACGTCGGAATCGTCCCAACGCTGTCCGGCCCCGACGGCTTGACCGGCCACGTCACCGGCTTCACCGTTCTCGCCGGCGGCGGGATGGGCATGTCACACGCCCGACCCGACGACACGTATCCGGTGCTCGCCCGCCCCATCGGATGGGTGCCTGCAGCTTCCGGTGCTACCGACGTGGCGGCACTCGGCGACGTCGTCGAAGCGATCGTCACGACACAACGCGACCACGGCAACCGCGACGACCGCGCACTCGCCCGCCTCAAGTACCTGCTCGAGACACGAGGGGTCGACTGGCTCCGTGAGCAAATCGTGGCACGGTCCGGCCGCTCACTCGGCTCGCCCACCGAACTCCCCGTGTGGGAGGTGCACGCCCACCACGGCTGGGAGCACGGCACCGATCACGACACCGATCACCGCTCTGAGCGCGATGCGCTGACGCACACGCTCGGGCTGCCCGTTCCGTCAGGCAAGGTCGCGGGAGGCCTCCGCCTTGCGCTGCGACGACTGATCTCCGATGGAACGGTCAGCTCGCTCCGAGTCACTCCTCGCCAGGACCTCCTCCTGGTCGGCATCACTGATCGCGAAGCCGTCGAAAACACCCTCCGCTCCAATGGAATCTCCCTCGCGAGCGATCAGACTGCCACTCGCAATCTGGCGATCGCCTGCCCGGCGCTCCCGACCTGCTCGAAGGCCCTTGGAGAGGCCGAGCGCGTCTTGCCCGACGTCGTCGACCGCCTCGAGAAGGTGTTGGCAGACACCGGGAACAGCGGGCTGCCGCTCCGCCTCAACATGACCGGATGCCCAAACGGATGCTCGCGACCGTATGCCGCCGAGCTCGGCATCGTCGGTCGCTCGAAACGCGGGTACGACATATTCATCGGTGGTTCCCCCGCAGGTGATCGGCTGGCTCGACGCCTGCACACCGACGTCTCGCTCGCCGAGATCCCCGACCTCCTGCGGCCCCTGTTCGAGCGATACAGCCGAGAGGTCGACACCGACCAGCACATGAGCTTCGGTGATTGGGCGATGGGATCGGATTGGGACTCCCTGGTCGCGCTCCTTCCAGCCGTCACCCGTCGTCGTGCGCAGACCGACGAGACCGCGGCGACGTCATGACGGTGTCCTTGGTCGGTGCGGGGCCAGGTGACCCCGACCTGTTGACGATGAAGGCCGCGCGACTCATCGCCGGCGCCGACGTCGTGCTCCACGACGCGCTCATCGACCAGCGCGTGCTGGATCTGATCCCCGCATCAGCGGAACGCATCGACGTCGGCAAACGCTCCGGCCGGAGCACGCCACAGGAGATGATCTCCACGCTGCTGGTCGAGCTCGGCCGGCAAGGCAAGCGCGTGGTCCGCCTAAAAGGGGGCGATCCGTTCGTCTTCGGTCGCGGTGGCGAGGAAGCTCTTGCATTGCTCGATGCCGGAATCGACATCGAGGTTGTGCCCGGGATCAGCTCCTCGATCGCTGCGCCCGCAGCGGCCGGAGTGCCCGTGACGCACCGCGGTGTCTCAGCAGCGTTCACCGTCGTGACGGGGCATCGCCGCATGGATGAGCACGATGTCGATTGGCGAGCGCTGGCCAAGGTCGGTGGCACCATCGTCGTCTTGATGGGCGTGTCGCATCGAGCCGAGATCGCTTCGGAGCTGATTGCCGGCGGACTCTCAGTCGACACTCCGGTGATGGCGGTCAGCAGTGCAACGACGTTCGGTGAGGTCGCGCAGCGCTGTCGGCTCGACGAACTCGGTGCGGCCGCAGTCGAGTCACCCGCGACCATCGTCGTCGGAGCGGTCGCGGCCTTCGAATTGACCGACGCAACGTCGCTCGCACCGGTGATGCACGCCCGCTGACCAAATAGTTGCGAATTGGGTCAGGCCACAGAAGGACCGGAGGAATTCGAGCGATGAGCGGGCCTCGGCTTTTGCGACAGCGCTGCGACAGCGCTGCGACAGTAAACCCGCGAAATCGACAGCAAATCGAGGCAAACGGAGGAAGTAAATGCACGACCAGAAAACGTCGATACAAGTAGAAAACCCCTGCTCAGCGAGGCCAGACAGGGGCTTGGAGCGGATGACGGGAATCGAACCCGCGTTCTCAGCTTGGGAACTGCTCTTCGCCCCTGAAACCCGCATGAACGCCGGGATTGGTGTTCCAACGATGTCGGCTGCGACAGCGTTGCGACAGCACAACAAGGTTCCGGCGGCGCTCGCCGGGTTCTCGCGGACGCCGCTCTTTCGGAATGAGCTGCTTGCGCAAATCGGTGACGTCGACACAGACAGAGCGATGGGAACCACATCGGCGTCTCCCGGCGCATCACACGACACACCAAGCCACGACCTCACCGGCGACGTTCACGACGCTTGGGCATGCACGGGATGTGATCGCATCTTGGGTGTTTGCGAACTCGAAGTCGTCCTCGACCTGCCCCGCAACACCCTCTACAAGCGCTCCCGGCTCGGCGACGCCCTCTCCCGCACCGGCTACCCGCTGTTTCCTCGCCGGCTCCAAGACCGCTCGACGATCGCCGTGCGCTGCCGAGACGCCAAGGCCTACCTCGAGGAGGTGACGGCATGAGACTTCTCAGTGCCCACGTCGCCGCCAAACAGGTCAACACCGCCAAGGGTTCGCGCTGGCAGGTCCGCTGGTACCTCGACCCTGGAGCTGGCCAAAACCAGGGCCACCGAGCTCTTCGTCGAGAAAGAGCGCCCACAGGCCCTGGT
>NZ_CAXCAM010000080.1:0-5188 GCF_963980585.1 uncultured Ilumatobacter sp. | reverse complement strand
GTCGATGAGCGGAAACCACACGTCGACGGTCAGGTCCCGATCGCCTCCTGAGGTGTCAGTGATGGTGATGGTCTGCACGCCCACCTCGTAGTCGCCGTACGCGAGATCAAGATCAAGGTCGGGGTCTTGGTCCGGCTCGGGCGGGTCGGTCGCGGCGGGGGCGGCCGTGTCAGTTGGTGCGTCGGTTGCGACCGGGGCTGCGGTGTCGGCTGGTGCTGCGGTGACAACTGGTGCTTCGGTCGCCGCGGGTGCTTCGGTCGCCGGTGTTGTCGCGGCCGTGTCCCCGTCGGATCCGGCGCACGAGGCAGCCACGATCGCGAGCCCGGCAAGGACAACTGAAACTCGCCTGGAGGAGTGGGAGGTGTGTTGGGAGGAGCCCATCGCCACACTGTGCCACGACCGCAGGGCGAGTGCGCGGACAGGACAGCGTTCAGGCGAGCGTGCGGATCAAGAGCGCGGTGGCGCTCAGCAGACAGAGCGCGAGGATGGCCGGACGTACCAGGTCGGCGTTGAGCCGATGCTTCACGCGCGCTGCCGTGACGATGCCGAGCACCACCGACGGAATCAGAACCGCTGTCAACTCAAGAGACCGGCGACTCACCTCGCCAGCCAGCACGAGGCCGACCAAAGACATCAGTGCGCCGACGGCGAAGAATGTCGAAATGGTGGAGCGCATCGTCTCGGGAGTGTCGTGCTGATATGTCAGCGCGACCGGTGGACCGCCGACGCCTGTTGTGGTGGCCATGAAGCCTGACGCGCCGCCGGCAACGAGCAGCGTGGCGGGCCCCGCCACGAATTTGCGGCCGACCGCCGACACGACGACGGCTGCGATGACCGAGCCGGAGACCATCAGTCCCAGCGCGGTATCGCTGAAGCTGGCCACGAGGAGAACGGCGATGACCACGCCGGGGATCCGGCCGATCAAGAGCAGTGCAGCTCCGCGTCGGTCGACGTGCTCGCGTTCGGACCAGGCCACCGTGCTCGACAGCGGAATGACCGAGATGATGATGGCCACGGGGATGAAGTCGGTGTCGGCGAGTGCCAGAACCGGAGATGACAGCATCCCCAAGCCGATCCCGAGCGACGCTTGCACCGTGGTGCCGACATACACGACGAGCGCGCACGCGATGGCGACGAGCAGTGGGAGCCCGGCAACGGTCACTCAACGATCCTTCATCCGCTTCGGGGCTGCGCCGGCTGGGTCGTCTGGCCATCGATGCTTGGGGTAACGCCCGGCCATTTCCTTGCGGACCTCAGTCCAGGAACCTGCCCAGAAACCGGGAAGGTCGGCGGTGACCTGAATGGGCCGGTCCGCCGGCGACAGCAGTTCGAGGCGAATCGGCCGGCCTCCTGCATGTGGGTGGGTGGTGCTGCCGAACAGGTCCTGCACGCGCACCGAGGCGGTTGGCTGTTCGCCCGAATAATCGATCGGTGCGGTCCGGCCGGTCGGCAGCGCGAGCGCGGCGGGCGCCAGGTCGTCGAGTTGTGCGCCCTCGGGCCAGGGCAGCTGGGATCGAAGCACGGTCGTGAGGTCGAGTTGTTCGAGATCGGACCGTCCCCGTGCGCCAGGTAGGTACGGCCCGAGCCACGTGTCGAGCGAGCCGAGCAGGGTGGTAACGGACCAGTCCGGCCAAGGATCACCGACGTTGGCGTTGAGAAACGTCACGCGCTCGCGCAGGCTGATTGCTGTTGGGGTCCAGCCGAGCACGCGGAGTTCCGTTGTTCGGACTCGATCGAGGAGCGCTGCTGTTGTGGCCTCCCCGGCGGCTGGGCGGTCGGTGCGGCTGCCGAGCCGGATCGATCCGAGGCGACGCTCGATGGTCTCGCTGAGGTCGTTGCGGTCTGTGTTCCACGTGATCGTGCGTTGCTCGGTGATGTCGGGGCCGAAGTTGGCGATCACGTCGTCGGCATCGACTGCAGCTGCCAGGCGAATACGCGCCTTATCGCGTTTTCCGTCGAGATCAGCAGCAACGATGAACTGCTCGTCGGCGAGGGAGTCCTTGGCGGGGAGAAAGGCGGTGCTGCCGCCGCGCAATTGGTACTGCGCGCCGCGTCGGAGGGCGGCAAGGCGATCTGGGTATGCGAGCAGGAGCACGGCGCCAGCCCGGTCCGGATGAAGGGCGCCACGATCGAACGGCAGGCGCGCCCGGCGGGCCAGATCGGCGGCACGGTCGCGGAGCCGGTGCACGGCACCCCGGTCAGCGAGGTCGTGTCCGCGCGCCCCCGAGATCACGCCAACGCGCAGCGCAAGGTCGGTCGGCACGTCATCGGGTCGTCCCCGAAAGATGTCGCGTTCGTCGACCAGCGCGGCAATGGCACAGGCGAGTGGACTCTGATCGACGGCGATCATCCTGGCCAGTCGCGGGTGGACGGGGAGACCAAGCATCTTGCGCCCAAGCGGAGTGATGGTCTGATCGTCTTGGTCGAGCGCGTACAGGTTGGTCAGCAGGTCACGCGCCTGCGCAAGGGCCCCAGCGGGAGGGGGATCGATGAATTGCAGATCGTCAGGGGCGCCCCAGGCGGCCAGTTCAAGGGCGAAGCCAGCCAAGTCGACTTGCAGTATCTCGGGTGACCGGTGGCGGGTTCGCGTGCCGTGTTCGAGCTTGCCCCAGAGCCGATAGGCGGTACCGGGTTCGGTGCGCCCCGCCCGTCCCGCTCGTTGCTCGGCCGAGGCACGGCTCGTCGCCACGGTAGTGAGCCGCGTCATTCCTGATCGAGGGTCGAATCGTGGCTCGCGGGCAAGGCCGCTGTCGATCACGATGCGGACGCCATCGACGGTGAGTGAAGTCTCGGCAATGTCGGTCGACAGCACCACGCGTCGTCGGCCAGGCGGCGACGGCGCCAGTGCCTGATCTTGCTCAGCGAGCGTGAGAGCGCCGGCGAGTGGGTAGACGTCGATGTTGGGCCCGAGCGTGTCCTGCAGCATCCGTTCAGTCCGTCGGATCTCCCCGATACCGGGCAGGAAGACCAAGACATCGCCCTCATCGTCGCTCAGCGCCTGGAGCACGGCGGCCACGACGTCTGGCTCGATGCGGTCGGGGCCGCGCTGCTGCTTGGGTCGTGGTCGGCCCTTCTTCGGCGCGCCGCTGCTTCGACCTGGCGAGCGGGGTAGCCAACGCACGTCGATCGGGTAGGTGCGACCTTCGCTGCTGATGACCGGGCCGTCGAGGAGGCGGGCGAGGCCTTCGGTGTCTGGGGTTGCCGACATTGCGATGATGCGGAGGTCGGGGCGGAGCTGTGCAGCGCTGTCGAGCGTGAGCGCAAGCCCGATGTCGGTGGTGAGATTTCTTTCGTGGACCTCGTCGAAGATCACGGCTCCGACGCCCGGGAGTTCCGGGTCATTCTGCAGACGGCGCGTGAGCACTCCCTCGGTCACAACCTCGATGCGGGTGGTCGATGTGATCTCGCGTTCGTCGCGGGTCTGATAGCCGACCAGTGCACCGATTGGGGTGCGTGTCGTCGTCGACATGCGGCGCGCCGCGGCGCGCGTCGCAAGGCGGCGCGGCTCAAGCATGACGATGCGTTGGTCACCGAGCCACGGCTGGTCGAGTAGTGCCAGGGGGACCACCGTGGTCTTTCCCGCGCCGGGCGGGGCGACGAGGACGGCGCTGGTGCCGTCGATCAGCGCAGCGCGCAGTGCATCGAGTGCCTCGACGACCGGAAGGTCAGGCAGGTCGGGGACGGCCGGTCGGTCGGCCATGTGGCACGGAGCGGATCAGCCCAAAGCGGGCGAGCCGCTGAATGGCCCGGGATCGCCGGCGCCAGGAATGTCGAGCGAGGTCCACGACGTCACGTCGGCGATGGCGTCAGCGACTGCTTCCCACTCCTTTGGCTGCCAGCCTTCGGTCTTTGCCGCGACGGCGCCGTCGACGCGAGTGAAGACGAACGCCGGAAGTTCGGTGAGGCCCATCGCCTTGACAGCGGAGCGATCGGGGTCGCAGAACACGAGGTATTCCTCGGTGAGCGGCCCGAGAAACGCTCGGGCATCTTCGGCTCCGGCGGTCACGATGAAGTTGATCCTGGCATGTGAGCTGCGGAACTGCTCGAGAATTCGAGTCGCCGAGCGGAGGATCCACGAGCTTTCGTTGGTGTACGGATCAAGCACCACGGAGGCGAGGTGGAACGTGGTCAACCAGTCCATGATTGGCCGGGACTGGCCGAGCCCCCATCCCTGGCCGTCGGCCACGAGCGGGGTGAGGTTCAATTCGGTTGGGAGCTGCTGAACAGTGGGGTCGGCCACGGGCGAGAGCGTAGCGAGTTGGGGGGCCTGGACCGCAACCATCCGCCTGGTCTCGGGTACCGTCGGCGACGATGCACCCCATCGAGCACCTTCGCTACGTCGCCCGGGCCCAAGGCGCAGACCCGGCCTCGCTCGTCGAGGAGACCGCCCACGCACTCGGTTCACTTCATTTTGACCCGTCGGGCATCGTGGTCGCATGCCGGCGCATCGTTGAACGTCACCCTTTCACAGGGGCGCTCTGGTGGCTCTGTGCAAATGTCTCGACGTCATCTGAGCCGTTCGAAGCCGTCTGGGAGTTGGCTGAGGAGATTCGCGGCGATCGCACGGGAGCAGAGCTGGCAGCTGCGCTCCCCGATGACGCCACCATCGTGACGATTGGGTCACCCGATGTCGCAGGCGATGGACTCATCCGGCGAGGTGACGTGCGGGTGCTCGTGCTCGATGCCGGGCACACGGCCACCCAGTTCTTCCGCAAGCTGGAACGCTACGACGTTGACAACGACCCGGTCGATGCTGGTGCTGCGGGAGCAGCCGTCCGCGCCGCTGACGTTGTGTTGATCGAAGCGTTGGCGTGCGACTCGCACCGCATCGTGGCCCCGATTGGTTCGTCGACCATTGCCGCTGCCGCGCACGCATGGGGCACGCCGGTGTGGCTCGTGGCAGGTGTTGGACGTCGGTTGCCCTCCGGTTTCATCGATCACATGGTTCAGCGATACGAGGCGATCACCGATCCCGATGGAGAGCACCCCGTTGATCCCTGGGAGATGGACGTCGAGATCCTCCCCACCTCGATGGTCACTGATGTCATCGGCCCGCACGGCCGCGTGCCCATGGGCCCACCGGCCATCCAGCCAGAGTGTCCCATGGCCCACGAACTCCTTCGCCACAGCGCCATGTAGACCCCACCGCACGCCACCCGACCCCACCTGACCCCACCTCACCTCACCT
>NZ_CAXCAM010000079.1:0-5264 GCF_963980585.1 uncultured Ilumatobacter sp. | reverse complement strand
CGGTCGGACGTGATCCATCAGAGGTTGACCTTTTGATCCCGTCGATCATCGTGCCCGGTGACACGCCAGAAGAGCGAGCCGACTTGTTGACGCTCGCCCGGACCCGGATCGGGTTCTACGGAGCCACCAAGAACTACGCCTACCAATTCGACGATCTCGGTTTCGACGGTGTCTCGGCGGAGCTGAATCGCCACCTGAAAGCGGGCGATTCCACCGCGCTCGCGGCAACGATCACCGATGAGATGCTCGACGAATTCGCCATCGTCGGTCGCTGGGACGAGATTGCCGATCGGATCATCGACCGCTACGGCGGTGTGGCAGAACGCATCATCTCGTATCTCGCCGACGAAGACATCAAGCGTCGGCCCGAGAACCTCGCTCGATGGGGCGAGATTGCCGCTGCGGTGAGTTCCGACCACGTGGGTCTGCAACAGCGATCACCACATCGAGATGTGACCGAAGGGACGCCATGATTTTCAACGACGACCAACGACTTCTTGCCGAGACGCTCCGTTCGTACGCGCGCGAGAGACTGAAGCCCGAGTATCTGAACCGACCGGCGGGACGCCCGGATCAAACTTTGCTTGACGAGCTCGCCAATCTCGGCGTCTTCGGCCTGCTGGTGCCGGAGGAACACGGTGGTTCGGGCGCGACGTTCGTCGATGCCGGAATCGCTGGCGAAGAGTTGGCCCGCGGAGACTTCAACGTCTCGTCGTTCGTGCAACTGACGGCAATCGCCGCCACCGGGCTGAGGACCTGGGCGACCCCGACTGTCGCGGCAAGGTATCTGCCCAAGATTGCTGATGGAAGCTGTGTGCCAGCGATCGCCCTCACCGAGCCTGACGCTGGTTCCGATGCGGCCGCCATCTCCACAAAGGCAAGCGAGACCGATGGCGGCTGGCTGATCAGCGGCGAGAAATCATCGATCACCTTCGCTGGTTTTGCCGACGCGGCGATCGTTCTTGTCCGCACAGGTGGCCCAGGGGCAGCAGGAATCTCCGCATTCTGGGTTCCGCTCGACACCGACGGAGTGACTCGGTCGGTGTACGCAGGCGTCGGCGGCGAAATAATCGCTCGCGGCTCGATCGTTTTTGACGACGTCTTCGTGCCAGCCGACCACCTGCTCGGCGAAGTCGATGCGGGCTTCGCACAAGCGATGACCGCCTTCGATTTCAACCGCGCGGTGATTGCCCTGAGCTGCATCGGCGCCGCTTTCGAATCTCTCGACGAAACCGTCGACTACGCCAACACCCGCCACACGTTCGGCAAACCCTTGTCGTCCCGCCAAGCCATCACCCAACAAGTTGCCGAGCACTACGCGAAACTCCATGCAGCGCGCTCGGTTGCCTACGACACACTCACGCTCGCCGACCAATCGGCCAAACACACCACCGAAGCTGCCATGTCCAAATGGATGGGGCCGGCGTGGTCAGCCGATGCCATCCACACAGCGCTCCGCTTACACGGCTGGTCGGGCTACGGCAGCGATTTGCACTTCGATCAACGGCTCCGTGATGTCATCGGCCTCGAGATCGGCGACGGCACCGCCGAGATCATGAAAGCAATCATTGCCCGTGACCTCTTCGGAGTGCCAACGCACCGTTGACCGAAACGAAAACAACCACAGGCCTGAACCCGGCCACTCGACAGATCAGGGGAATGACCCAATGAAATCCCACCAGAACCGAAATGTCTTCTTGCCAGCTGAGCGGATCGCGGAAATGACCGCCGCAGGAGCGTGGGCCGACAAGACCATCTGCGACTTCTTCGATCAATGGTCGACAACCTGTCCGGATCGCACCGCCATTGTCTCCGTCGATTCCGAAACTGGGACGAGGCACAACATGAGCTTCGGCGAACTCGGTGAACTGTCTGACCGCATTGCAGCTGACCTGCACAGCAGAGGGGTGAGGCTCGGTGACGTTGTCGCTGCGCAGCTTCCGAACACCTATGAGATGCTGGCCATCACCCTCGCGTGTGCCCGCATCGGTGCGGTTGTCAATCCGCTGATGCCGATCCTTCGCGAACGGGAGCTCACCCACATCTTCACGATGACCGAGGCCACGGTTTTCTATGTCCCGGACACCTTCAAAGGATTTGACTTCAGATCACTGGCGAACGTCGTTCGCAAGCGGGTTCCGACTCTCGAGCATGTCATCGTCCTCGGAGCGAACGGATTCGAATTCGAAGATGAGCAGCGATCAACGCTCGAATACGACGCAGTGGACCCGAACGAACTCTTCCAGATCATGTTCACTTCCGGCACGACGGGAGAGCCGAAGGGGGTGATGCATACCGCCAACACGCTCTTTGCGAATATCACTCAGCTCGCGGACCGTTTCGAGGTCACGCAAGACGACGTCATTCTCTGTCCAACGCCCACTGCTCATCAATTGGGATTCCTGTTTGGCGTCCTGCTGCCCTGCGTGACGGGCGCAACGGTGGTATTTCTCGACACTTGGGTCACCGAGAAGGCAGTCGACCTCCTCGAGACCGAGTCGGTCAGCCTCTGCATGGGTGCCACTCCGCTCTTGATGGACATCAGTTCCTTCCCCGAAATCGAGCAACGCGATCTGAGCGCGTTCCGCCTGTTCGTCTCGGGCGGCGCGCCGATTCCGTCGGCCCTGGTTTCTCAGGCGAAGGAAAAGCTGAGCGCCAAGATCGTTTCGGTTTGGGGGATGACCGAGGTCTTGGCGGTCACGACCGTGAAGCTTGACGACACGGACGATCTTGCCGCCAGCACCGATGGTGTTGCCACGCCACATACCGCAGTGTCGATCGTCGATGGGAATCGGCAGCCCGTGCCGTCTGGGACCGAGGGGGTACTCGAAACGCGTGGGGCGACACTCTGTGTTGGCTATTTGAAGAAGCCTGAGTTGTTCGAACTGCGCGACGGCTGGTTTGACACCGGTGACTTGGCTCGGATGGACGATGACGGCTACATCCGTATCACCGGTCGAAGCAAAGACATCATCATTCGCGGTGGCGAGAATATCTCTGTGGTGGAAATCGAAGGGTTGCTGTTTGAGCATCCTCGCATCGCGGCGGTCGCGATCGTGGCGATGCCAGATCCGCGGCTCGGTGAGAGGGCGTGCGCCTTCGTACGTTTGGTTGATGATGAGCCGCTGGCGCTCGACGAGCTTCGGGACTTCTTGCTGGATCAGGGAGTCGCCAAGGTCTATGTACCTGAACGCCTCGAAGTCATCGAGGAAATGCCGATGACCCCCACCGGCAAGGTGCAGAAGTTCACGCTGCGAGACATCGCTCAGTCCTTTGTTGCGGAGTAGCAGTGTCGGGCGTTTGCGAAGAAGCCACTGAGGTGAAGGACAGGAACTGACCATGAGTGAGACAACGATCAGCGCTCACGAGGCGCTCGCCACAAGGCGATCAGTTCGTCGGTTCCTCGACCGTCCGGTGCTGCAGGAGTCGGTGCTCCGAATCCTCCGCGGAGCGGCCCAGTCTCCCAGCGGTCACAACATTCAACCGTGGAAGGTGTACGTGGTCAGCGGTGTCACCAAGCAGAAAGTGACCGATTCCATCCTGGACGCCGTCGCCAACGATCCGGAGGAGATGCATCAGCCGGAGTTCGAGTACTACCCGTCCGAATGGTTCGAGCCGTATCTCGGGCGGCGCAGAGAAGTCGGATCGGGGCTGTACCAGTGCCTCGGCATTGCGCGTGACGATCACGAAGCAAGGACTCGACAGATGAACGAGAACTTTCGCTTCTTCGGAGCCCCCTTGGGCATGTTCATCACCTTCGACAGGCGCCTCGCGACCGGCACCTTCATGGACATCGGCATGTTTCTACAGAGCATCTTCATCGGCGCGCGAGCGGAGGGACTCGATACGTGCGGGCAGGCCATCTTCACCTGGTATCACCGGGTGATTCGCCAACATCTTCCCATCGGTGACAATGAGTTGCTTGCATGTGGTCTGTCGCTTGGGTTCGCGGACCATGACGCACCAGAAAACGGACTGATCGCGAGCAAGCTCTCCGCCGAGTCGTTCACGACATTCCTGGACTAGATCCGTTCACCGGCGTCGCTCGCACGTGGCGCACATCGACTCCGTTGCCAGCGTCGGCAGCATCGAGTTCATTGCGGAAGTCGGCGGCGTTGATTGGAGCGGATGACGGGAATCGAACCCGCGTATTCAGCTTGGGAAGCCAGGCTTACAGCCCTTTGATATCCCCCTGATATGACCACCGAGAGCGTTTAGGGCCTCTTGCTGAACGAGTCGATAGCAACTCCCAAGAGCAAGGTCGTAGTTGCCAGCGCTGCCCCACCAAGAAGGGCGTCACGCTTCCTCAAGCTCAGCGAGTCGCTGACGTAGGTCCTTCACCTCTGACGGGGAAGCCACTTGGCCATATACCGCAGCAATCATCTGACACTCGGGGGCAGCGCGTGGACAAGGGCCGCAACCCTTGTCACGCAGGTTCACACCTTGATCCAGCCGGTGGTCCCGTGAAAGAGAGTTGCACCTCGCTCAAGAGCTAGTTTTCCATCCGCTCTCCGGGCCCACCGGGGTAGCCAGGCTCGAGGATAAAGATGGGATCGGCATCTGGAGGCAAGATGAATGTGTCAATAAGAATGGCATCTTTATCGCCGAGGTTAGCCGCGGCCATGGGTTTGTTTGGCGGCATGTAATAACACGTGCCTTCAGGGAATAACATGGGCTCTATTCCCTCCGCAAAGTCGGTGATAGTGCCCTCAATGACACACGTGTGACCTCCATATTGATGCACGTGTATGCCCACGCGAGTTCCTGCCTTGCGAACGCCTCGCTCGACCAGGAGCCGGTTTCCGTCCGCATCGATGGTGTCTAGCATGATTTCCACACCTTGAAGTGGTAAGAGTTCTCCGTCAGGGCGCTCGCCGTTCAAGGTAGTCATCTCACCGAAATACTCAAGCGGGTTCTCAATGACTTCATACCCTGGACTATCGGCTGCGGTGGATGCCGGGTTGCTGGCCGGCTCGCCGGCGCACCCACTCAAAGTGAGCCCGACTGCGGCGATAAGTGGCACGGCTAATTTACGTTTGGTATGCATTGGCGATTGTCCTTAAATCTTATGTGTGATGACGCTTCGATAGTCGGCCATTCGTCCTGCAAGTAGTCCATTGGAGCGGTCTAGGCTGACGGTGTAGCCCCTATCAGTCACCTAGCCAAGTATCTTAGAAGGCGCTATTTATGCCCATCTACCAGGGGCTTAGAGCGGATGACGGGAATCGAACCCGCGTTCTCAGCTTGGGAAGCTGATGTTCTAC
>NZ_CAXCAM010000078.1:0-6164 GCF_963980585.1 uncultured Ilumatobacter sp. | reverse complement strand
GGTTGGTACACGAGAAAATCGTACTCGGGGGCGACCCCGCATTGACCGCGGTCAGCGGTGTGTCTGGTGGTCAGTCACCGTCGCGCGATAGCGAACGGTGTGCACGCTGTCGCCTGACAGAATTGCTCCGCGTCCGAGCATTCGTCCACCCTGCCAATTTGACAGGCCCAGCTCGGGGGCATCGAGTGCGTACTGCCCATCGACCCACCGCGTGAAACCGTTGCCCACGAACGGCGCGTCAATTGCGCCGTAGAAGTGATCGTGCTCGTGCAGATCGCTGCTGACAAGCGACGCCGTGAAGTGAGGGCTGTAGGTGTTGCACAGCACCACGGCCTGGTCCACATCGTCAACAACCACGAGGGTCACCTCGGGCGAGTTCTCCCACTCCCACTCGATGGCAAGATCAGATTCGGGCAAGACGGTGGCGTAGCACTCGGTGACCGTGCCGGACGCGCGGTCAACGTCGACGCTCCGATCGAACAACTCCGGTGGCAGGAAAGCGGCCGAGCCATCCACGACGTGCAAACGGGGAGTCGTAAGCCGAGCTGCACCTGCGGCGTCGAGCCCTGCGAGAAAGGCCGGGATCAGTTCAGCAGCTCGGCCGGCAGGGATCGCACAGACATTCAGCGTGTTGCAGACCTTGCGATCGAGCGAGTGCTGCACGACGGCGTGCAGCGTGTCGGCGTCCGCATGCTCCCCTGCGACAATCCACGCGCCGCCAGTTCCATGCAGGCTGACCGGAACACCTGACTGCGAGGCCACCGCACCCAATTGGGCAACGGCGGCGCCCGAACCCCGCGCCACAGCAAGTGCAAGGCGACGATCGCTGAACAAGGCGTGACCGGCGCTGTGAGCCGCCGACTCGACCAGCTGGACGACCCCGTCGGGCAATCCAGACTCTGCCAGCGCCGGACGGAGTGCATGCTCGACGATCGCCAAAGCAGTGCCGAGTGCATCGGATCCGATGCGAAACACCACAGCGTTGCCGCTCCGCACGACACCACAGGCATCCGCGAACACGTTTGGTCGGCCTTCAAAAACAAAACCGACAACACCGAGCGGTGCTCGTCGCGCCTCGACCGACCACCCCTCGTGCTCGATGGTTCGAACGATCTCGTCGCGAGATACCGAAGCGTCGCGCCAGCCGCGTAGGCCGGCCACCATGTCGGCCCGCATTGCGGCGCTCAGTTCGAGTCTGGTGGTGGACCGTCCCCGTTCCCGGGCGCGATCGATGTCCAGTGCGTTGGCCACGGCGATGGGAGCGAACACCGCATCGTCGGCAAGTCTCGCTGCGAAGTGTTCGAAGAAATCGGAGATCGCATCATCGGTGACAGCGGCCAGCTCAGCGAACCCTGTGCGCGCTGCGGTGACAGCGGCATCGACGATGGCGTGCTCGTTTGCCGGGATGTGGAGAAGCGCGCCATCCTCCTGGACCACCACCAGCCGATCCCCGACTTGGAATGCGTCGGCAAGTTCGGCAGATACCTCGACCACCTGGTCACCACCGAAGACGACCTGTTGACCTGCGGTCAATGCAATGAGGCGGCTCATTGTCCGAACGCGATGCCCGCCATTTGGGGCAGATCGTCGAGCACAACGGGGAGTCCTGTCTCGAGCGAGCGGTGCGCTGCAAAGCCGACGGCGGCAGACCAGAGTCCGTCGAGCACGGTCACGTCGGCAGGCCGACCGGAGCGAATCGCATCGGCGAAGTCGACGTGCTCGAGGTAACTCGCCCCGTGATGAAGGCCTTGGTGCTTGATGCTGCTGTCGGCGACCGTCTCTTCGGTCACAACGTTGACGCCACTCCAAATATCATCGGTCCGCTGACCGATGCGGACGATCGACTCCGTGTCGAGCGCCTCAAGCTTTCCCTTGTCGCCCACGACGACGATCTCGCGCTCGTTCTTGCTCGCCTCTGCGAACATGCACAGATCGAGCATGCCGCGGCTGCCATTCTCGAACTCGACGATGACGTAGGCGTTGTCGAGAATGTCAGACCGCTCGCCGTTGTACACCTCGTCGAGGTGGTTGACGTCCTGTGATCCTGATGCCATCACGCGAACGGGACGGCTCGCGGTGGCCTGGATCATGAGATCGAAGAAGTGGCAGCACTTCTCGACGAGGGTGCCCCCCGTGTTCTTGCTGAACCGATTCCAGTTGTCGACTTTGACCAGGAATGGGAAGCGGTGCTCGCGGATGGCGACCATCTTCACATCGCCAGTGGTGCCGGCGGCGATCTCGGCCATCAACCGTTGGAGGGGAGGCATGTACCGGTACTCCAGACCCATCCAGATCACTTGTTCAGGCGGTCGTGTGGCGACCAGGTCAGTGATCTCGCGACAGTCATCGAGCGTGGTGCACAGCGGCTTCTCGATAAGGAGGTGGAGACCTGACTCGATCGCCGGAATCAGGATGTCGTGGTGCGTGAAGTTCGGAGAGGCAATGACGAGCGCATCGCAAAGCCCCGATGCAATCAGCTCCTCCACCGTGCTGAACTTCGCCAGCGGCGTCTCGGCCCCAACGGCCTGCTGCGCCGAGTCAAGCGAAAGAGAATGAGGGTCAGCCACAGCGGTCACGACGCAATCGTCGAGAGCGAGAATGTTCTGGATGTGTTCGACGCCCATCATGCCGACACCGACGACGCCGTACCTGATGGGAGTGTCGCTTGCCTGCGGGCTCATAGGGGCCTCAGCGTACGCTGCAGGGGTGACTGAGAACGCACCTGCTCCCAACAACGACCGTCTCTACTTCCGCCAGCTGTTGTCTGGACGCGACTTCGCGCACGGCGATCAGCTCGCCGAGCAGATGGTCAACTTCGTCTACGCCATCGGCGATCGAGAGACCGGTGAGTGCGTGCTCGTCGACCCGGCTTACGCCCCGGCAGAACTCATCGACGTTGTCGCAGCCGACGACATGACCGTGACCGGCGTGCTGGCCACGCACTACCACCCTGACCACGTCGGTGGTTCGATGATGGGCATGGAGATCGACGGCATCGCGTCGCTGCTCAACAAGATCGACTGTCCGATTCACATTCAGGCCGATGAGACCGAATGGGTCCGAAAGACCACCCACGTCAGCCCCGATCACCTCGTCGAGCACGGGTCCGGCGATGTCCTCAGTGTCGGTGCCATCGACATCACCCTGCTGCACACACCTGGTCACACACCCGGCAGCCAGTGTTTTCTCGTCGACGGCAAGCTTGTTGCGGGCGACACGCTGTTCCTTGACGGCTGCGGCCGAACCGACCTCCCCGGATCCAACGGTGCGCACATGATCGAAAGCTTGCAGCGACTCGCCAAGGTCCCGGGTGACACGATTCTGTACCCCGGCCACCAATACTCAGCGGCACCGTCGGCACGCATGGACCACGTCGTCCAGCACAACTACATCTTCCAGGGTCTCTGAGTCACAGCTGCTCAGTCACACCTGCTCGCGACCCCAAAGCAACTGAGGTCGCTGCAACCGGATTTAGCAGTCGGCTTTTGCCGGGATGACGATCTTCAGGCCGGGGTAAAACGCCGAGTAGCCACTCGTTCCGGCGTTCGCCGCGTCGAGTGCCTCGACCGTGACATCAAACTTGTTGGCAACCTTCGAACGGGCGTTGTCACCGTCTTCGATCGTGTACGAACCGGGTGCACAGTTTGAGCCGGTGTCCGGGATCGTCTCGCCGACCGAGGCCTCGCCATCTTCGCCTGCTGCTGCCGCAACGTCGGTGTCGGCGTCGGTCGCCGCTGCCTGTGTCGTGCCGCCCGGCGGAATCTTGATCTCTTCGCCGGGGAACGGGAACTCGTTGCCGGTCGCCCACCCGTTGAAGTTGAGGAGATCCTCAAGCGGTACGCCGAATTGATCGGCGACCTTGATCGCGTAGTCACCCGACTGGACGACATACGTCTGCGATCCGGTCGCCGTTTCTTCCCCGCCCGACAGCGACGCAATGGTCGTCGTGACCGGATCCTTGACGATGTAGTTGGTGGCGTCGAGGTTGATCGTCGACGCCGTGGCGCCACTCGTGGCGTCGCTGCCACAGCTCGCGAGAACCAGCGCGCCAGCCACAATTGGCCACGTCAGCACGCTCATCCGACCGAATTTGCCCATGTTCTTCAAACCCATGCGGGCATCGTACGTGGTCTCATCGAGACAGTGTTGGCAGGGCGGTATGTGTGCGGCACACCCATCCTGAATGCCCGACCTTCACATCAAGGGGCGTTCGGTCGGCGCGATCGGCCGTGGGAGCGTTGTCTCGCCCATCAGCAGTGCGTCGGCGCCCGCTGCTGCTGCTCGACCTTCAGCAATCGCCCAAACAATCAGGCTTTGTCCCCGACCCATGTCGCCGGCCACGAACAGCCCGTGCTGGTTGGTCATGTAATTGTCATCGCGCACCACGTTGCCGCGAGCGTCATAGTCCACGCCGAGCTCGTCAAGCCACGAACCTTTCTCCGGACCCACAAAGCCCATCGCGAGGAACACGAAGTCCGCAGGAATCTCCCTGTCCGTGCCTTCGACTTTTTCGAACTTGCCGTCGACGAACTCAACTTCGTGCAACATCAGCGCCTTGACCCGGCCGGTCCCGTCATCCACGAACCGCTCGGTGTTGACGCTGTAGAGACGTTCTCCGCCCTCCTCGTGCGCGCTGGTGACCTTGTAGACCATCGCGAACTGTGGCCACGGGTTGCGATCCCCATTCCGTTCGTCGGACGGTCGGGGCATGATCTCGAGCTGCGTTACCGAGGCCGCGCCTTGGCGATGCGCCGTACCCAGACAGTCAGCGCCGGTGTCGCCACCACCGATGATCACCACGTGTTTGCCGTTCACATCGATCGGCGACTGCTCCTGATCACCGAACTGCACCCGATTCGACTCCGGCAAGTACTCCATCGCCTGATGGATTCCCGCAAGTTCTCGTCCCGGTACAGGCAGGTCACGCCATGCCGTTGCGCCGCAAGCGAGCACCACGGCATCGTGGCTGGCGCGGAGCACCTCGATATCGACGTTCTCGCCAACAACGGCGTTCGTGCGGAACTCGGTTCCTTCGGCTTCCATTTGTTCGAGACGACGATCGATGTGCCGCTTCTCCATTTTGAACTCTGGGATCCCGTAGCGCAGCAGTCCGCCAATACGGTCAGCACGCTCGAGCACCACGACGTCGTGCCCAGCGCGCGTCAACTGCTGCGCAGCAGCGAGACCCGCTGGCCCGGAGCCGATGACCGCAATCCGCTTGCCAGTGCGAACCGACGGAATCTGCGGCGTGACCCAGCCCTCGTCGAAGGCCCGGTCGATGATCTCGACTTCGACCTGCTTGATCGCAACCGGGTCCTGGCTGATACCGAGCACGCATGCCGACTCGCAGGGCGCTGGACACAGCCGCCCGGTGAATTCGGGGAAGTTGTTCGTGGCATGCAGCCGTTCGATCGCATCGTGCCACTGGTTGCGGTACACGAGGTCGTTCCAATCGGGAATGAGATTCCCGAGGGGACAACCGTTGTTGCAGAACGGGATGCCGCAATCCATGCACCGCCCGGCCTGGTGATTCAGTGCTTCTGCATCGAACGGCTCGTAGACCTCGTTCCAGTCTCGAAGACGGACGGGAACGGGACGATGTGCGGGAGTCTGACGCTCCCATTCGAGAAAACCGGTGGGCTTACCCATGTCAGGACCTCGCTGCTTCCATGATGGCGTTAACGGTGGCGTCTTCGTCGAGGCCTGATGCCTCGGCTTCGGCGATGACGTTCAGAACTCGCTTGTAGTCGGTTGGCATCACCTTGCGGAACTCGCTGACCTTGAGTGGCCACGAGGCCAGGAGCCCCTCGGCAACGGACGAGCCGGTGAAGTCGCGATGGCGGGTCACAGTGTCACGCAGGAACTCACGATCCTCCGCCGTCAGTTCTTCCAGCTTGACCATCTCGTAGTTGACCTTGCTCGCAAATTCACCATTCGGGTCATAGACGAAGGCAATGCCGCCGGACATCCCGGCACCAAAGTTACGGCCCGTTTCGCCGAGCACGACCACCCGGCCACCGGTCATGTATTCACACCCGTGATCACCGATGCCCTCACTGACCGCAAGCGCACCGGAGTTACGGACGCAGAAGCGCTCGCCGACATTGCCGCGGAGGAAAATCTCACCTCCGGTCGCGCCATAGCCGATGACATTGCCGGCAATG
>NZ_CAXCAM010000077.1:0-6508 GCF_963980585.1 uncultured Ilumatobacter sp. | reverse complement strand
CGCACGGCGTCCACCCGTAGTACTTGCGTCCGTTGCGCTGGTAGGCGCCGTACTGCGCATTCGACCCGGTGGCCTCGAGGAGATACTCGTAGTCGTTGTCGGCAGGAGGCTGGGTCACACCTGTCGGCGTGCTCGGTGCTGTCGGTGGAGTAGTCGGCTGTCTCTTTGTCGTCCGCGGTGGTGTCGTCGTTCCGTCGAGGAAGTATCCGCTGACGTCCACAATGAAATCTGATCGTCCCATTGAATAGACGCTCAGCTTGCCGTTGTGAAGCCGAGCGATCGCATGGTTCGCGATTGAGTGGTTCGCGAACATGGAGTTAACCGATGAGTACGGGTCAGGCATCGGCTCCTTCGGGTACATCACGAGGTAGCCGGGCCCATCCGTGTTGGTCATCGTCAGGTTGGTGGCCACGCCGAGCACGCCGGTCGCGGGCACGCTCAACTTCCCGGCGATCTGCAAAGAACGTGACGTTCTTGGTGCCAACGCTGAGGACCCGATTGGGACTTCTTCAGGCCGGCTGTCGTAGTGCCGCTCGGGGCTCACTGGAACGTAAAGGCCTGACGACGAGCTAGTAGTTTCTGAGTCGCCGGTCATCTCGCCAGTCATCCACCCGATGACGTCGACCACGATATGGGTGGCATTGTTGGAGACGGAGATGGTGGTCGTGCCGTCTGGCCTCAGCCTGGCGATCGCGCTGCCCGCAATGGTGTGAGCAACTCCGGTGTAGTTGAGGTTCGACGAGTTCGGAACCTTGCCGCCGGGATGGACCGTGAGAAATCCGGACCCCTGGGTCTCAGTGGCAACCATGTTGATCAACGCAGCCGACGCCCCTTCGTCAACGACGGATGAGAGATCGATCACGAGTTGGCCGTTGGCGGGGACCGGCACCCGGGTCTGGCGGGTGTCCGTGATCCGAGTCGGGACATCCAACGGGACGAAGCGCCCCGCCCGGCTTGATGTAGAACCTTCGAACACCCCTTGCACATCGACGACGATGTGGGAGCTTCGGAGCGACTGGATGGAGATTCTCCCGTTCGTGCCGACCGGTACGATCGAGAAGTTGGCGATCGTCTCGTTCGCGATTCGGTTGTTGACCGCAGATGTCGACACGTCGTCGGAGGTGGCAAGCCCGAACGGGAACGACTTCAGCCAGCTGGGCGCGATCGGTTCGGTAATCGTGAGGTTGATGGCGACGGCCTTGACGGCGAGTGGATCGACGCCGGCCGCTGCGATGACTGCGGGGGTGAGTGGGTCGAGTGAGAGCGTGTCGCCGTCGCCGTCACGAGTGACGCCGAAGCCTGGGTACCGCGTATCGAGCACACGCTCCGGCGATATCGCAACGTAACGAGACGCTTGGCCACCCGTTGCAGCGCTGGCATCAAGGCGGTCAGCGCCCGGCGTGATCAGCGTGAGAATCGAGGCGAGAATGGCGACGGCCGTGAGAACTCGCAGCGCGCTCGGCGCTCGGCGTCGTCCAGCATGCATCGGCTCGGTCATGATCGGCCGAAGTTTATGCGACATTCGCCGATCGTGGGGGCCAGGTCGAGTGACTGTTTTGCGATCGTGAACTCCGTAATAGTCGCGTCGAGAACGGACTCCCAGAGTGGACTCATGGCTGACCATCGGCACGATCTGAGAGCACGATGGTGTCAGGCGGCGAGGCGGCCGTCGACCCAGATGTCGGCCGCGGGATCGTTGAGTCGGAAGTTGATCGCCATCTGCTGCTCGACTAGATCGTCGATCGAGTCGTCCTCGGCCACACGCTCAAACATTGCGCCGTAGACATCGACCAACTGATCCGCCCCTGCATATATCCGACTCATGCCGACACCCTACGAAATGCTGGGGCCGGGCCTGTCTCATTGGCCGACTTGATGCCTCGGACTGTTCGGATGCGCACGACCTTGGTCATCTATCATCGTCAGATGCCCCGTTTCGGAGTTCGACGGTCGCTCCTGGCTGTTGGTGTGGCAGCGGGATGCTTGATCACGGCGGGGCCCTTCACGGGTGGCGCAACTCGGTCCGAAAGCATCGATGGTTTGGGTCGGGCAACTGCGCCTGCTGAACGGCTCACCCCGCCCGTGCGCCACCTGACCGTCTCGGGAACGGGAGACATCTTGCCGCACAGCCCACTTTGGTCGCAGGCAGCGAGCAATGCCGGTGGGGCCGGGTACAACTTCGCGCCGATGTTCGCCGACATCGCGCCGGTGATTGGCTTCGCCGACCTCGCGATCTGCCATCTCGAGACCCCGATCGTGCCTGTCGGTCAGGCGCTGTCGACCTATCCGGTGTACGGAGTGCCGGTTGAAGTAACCAATGCCATTGCCAGCGCCGGGTACGACCGCTGCTCGACCGCGAGCAACCACACGTTCGATCGTGGGGTCGCAGGCATCGATCGAACGGTCGCGGCGCTTGAGTCGGTAGGCGTTCAGCAGTCAGGAATGGCTCGGACCCCTGCGGAGGCGATTCCGCAAGTCGTCAGCATGAATGGCGCTGCGGTCACCCATTTGTCCTACACCTATGGCTTTAACGGCGCGTACGTCCCCTCTGGCCAACAGTGGCGGTCGCCGCTCATCAACGTCGACCGGATCATCGCCGATGGTCGCGTGGCGCGACAACGCGGCGCCGAGCTTGTCGTACTCAGTCTTCATTGGGGCGTCGAGTATGACCGCCAGCCCAGCGCAGAGCAGAGAAGAGTTGCTGAGGCGGTGACCGCGAGCGGCGCCGTGGATCTGATTCTTGGCCACCATGCGCACGTGCTGCAACCAGTCGAGCGAATCAACGGCGTCTGGGTTGCATTCGGACTCGGCAATTTCTTGTCGAATATGCGCGAGAGCCCGTGGTTCCCTGCCTCTTCCCAAGACGGAGCGGTCGTCGACTTCAATGTCACGTTTGTCGACAACGCGAGGAAGCCCAATGGTGTTGAAGCCGTCGTGGACCGCCCCCGTGTGATACCGACCTGGGTCGATAGGGACAACGGGTGGATAATTCGAGACGTGCGTGCTCAACTCGCTGACCCGACGATCCCTGGAAATCGCCGAGCAGCCTTACTCAGGTCGCTCGCTCGGACTACGGCTGTGCTCGGCGAGTTCGTTCCCCGTTGACTTCTCAATCATTCGGATTTTGACGACGTCCTGACTCTGGCAACGTTGGGATTCTCCGAAATTTCCGACTCGCAACAGCACGGTAACTCCTCAACCGAGTGGGTCGTTCGGCTAGGTTTTTGACATCGTTACTCGGCGCACAGCAATTAGAACGGTTGCCGGAGTCGCAGTCACAACCGCTGTGGGCTGGCGAAGCTTCGCGGGTGCTCGCTCCGCACCTTCGGTCGATAAAGCGGCGTCGGTGGCTTCCCCGGCAGTGCGTCTTGACCCGGTCGCTGATCGTGGACGTTGGACCCAAGGTTCGATTGGCACCACAGTCCAAGGGCGCCAGATTGTTCGATGGGACTCTCGATCGCGTGGAGCGACACGGCATGTGACGGTGGTGTCTGGGATGCACGGCAACGAGCGGATCACCTACCCGTTGGCGGAGGCATTCCTCCACACCGCCCGCCCGGCCGACATGAACGTGACGATCATTCCATCGCTGAACCCGGATGGCTGGGCGGCGAACACCCGGCGCAATGCTCGGGGCGTCGATCTGAACCGCAATTTTCCGTGGCTGTGGTCTTCATCGAAGGACAGCTCTGGTCCTGGTCCGGGTTCGGAACTCGAAACGCAGGCGGCGATGAACTTGCTGCAGACCGAGCGACCCGACTTGGTGATTTGGATCCACCAACCCCTCGACTACGTGGCGCCTGTTGCCGACTGCCCGATTCAGTACGCGGAGTTGTGGGCGAACGCTGCTGGGATTCAAGTTCGTCCCGCAGTCTCTCATCTCGGTGGTGGTGAATCGTGGTCGGCGCGGACCGCCGGGTTGCGCTCGATGTTGGTGGAGGTGACGTCATGGTCGACGGCGCAATCGCTTGTCGATGACCACGTGCGCGGCTTCACCGCGCTGCTGCCACACGTGTCTGTGCACCGGTCGAAGTAGGTCGCGCCGACTCGCTGCGCCTGCCGCGAGCGGAGCCGGGCCCCTCAACTGTGCTGGCACCCGTATCGTTAGAATATGGCAGCAAATGTGGTGCCCTGTCCATCATGTGGTGCGAAGAATCGTGTGCCGGCCGCGTCGTCGGGAAAACCGACGTGCGCAAAGTGTCATGCCGACCTTCCGTGGCTGGTCGATGCGACCGACGTCGACTTCGCTCAGGTGACCGACACGTCGCGTCTCGTTCTTGTCGACCTGTGGGCGCCATGGTGCGGCCCGTGCCGGATGGTGGCGCCAATTCTCGAGAAGCTGGCTGGCGATTTTTCTGGGTCGTTGAAGGTCGTGAAGGTCAACGTCGATGGCTCCCCGGTGATCTCGCAGCGATTCAACGCGTCGAGTATTCCGATGCTCGTGTTCTTGCGCGACGGCGCAGTCGTCGACACGGTGATTGGTGCTCAGCCCGAGCATGTGATGCGCGGAGCGGTCGCGAAGTTGACCTCACCCGGTTGATTGCCGCCGAACGCTGGTCACCTGTTGCGGCCCAGGATGGCCAGGAGTCGCAGAATCAGCAGATAGAGCCAGATCAGTGTGACCATGAGGCCATAGGCGCTGTACCACTCCATGAATTTGGGTGCACCGGCCTCGACCCCGGCGTCGATGGAGCCGAAGTCGAGAGTCAAGCTGAGCGCGGCCAGGATGATTGCGAGCACGGTGACGACCAAGCCGATGGTGCGGAAGCTCTCGCTGTAGAGCCACCCCCAGTCGAACAGCGACACGATGAAGACGAAGAAGTAGAGCAACATCAACCCGCCCATTGCGGCCGTGACGCCGAACGCCAGCTTGCGCGTCGGTTTGATGATGCCCAAGGCGTACACGAGCCAGGCGACGATGAAGACGCAGACGGTGCTGAGGATCGCGGCGCTGACGATGCCTTCGGTTTGTGCCTCGAACATTGCAGAGATCGCACCCAGGACGTACCCCTCGAGCATGGCGTAGAGGATGCCGAAAAAGGCTGCGCGGCGAGGGTTGAACGCGCAAAGGATCCCGACGAAGAAGGCACCGAACGATGCCAGCCAGAATCCACCTGGAATGGTCACGGTCACATTGGCATAGCCGGCGCCGGCGTCAGCCGCGACGGGATCGGTGGCCGACGACCAGCCCCACGCACCAGCAGCAATTAGCACCGCAAGGTTAACAAGCGTCTTGATTGCTACGCCGCCACGAGTCATCGTCGTGCCGCGCTCAGCTGGCGCTGTCATGTACTCGGATGTGACTCGGTCGCTGAACGCGGGATTGCCGCTGTGGTCAGACGGCGCGTACATCGCTGTGGTCATTTTGTCGGACCCTTTCTGGGGTGGGCACGGTGCCCAAAGCTCATCACCCTTCAAACTAGGCGGTGGGTGGGTTTGGAGGCACTGGCGGGTCGGTGTTGGCTGATTGACAGGCAATTTGACTGGGACACTTTGGTTATCCCCGGTTGGAATTGGGAACGGGCCAGATGGCTCTCTGCTTGTGCGTACACGTGCGAGGTTCACTCGTGCGCCCACCGTGACCGCCTAACCCGCCATTGAGATCGCCCCTAGTACGGCGAGGATATCGATGTCGGCCGCAATGTTTATTTGCAGCATGGACTCGAAGAAATCCCACAGTTGGTTATCAGAACGCTGGCCAACGGGCCTGCACGTTAGTTGATTGCTATTATTTGAGCTGCCGAAATGATGGCGGTAACTACGGCATTAGTTGCCCTGTAAAAGTTGTATTGACCGGTCTGACTCGCTGCTTTGCCGACTGCAGTCGAAGCAATGCTGTCGGGCATTGACTCTGCCATTTGCATCCACCCCTGCTGAGCGGCATCGAAAGACAAAATTCCAAACAGGCCAACACCGACTGCTGCGACTGTTAGAAGGAGTGCGTAGTCGCCGGCTTCGCCGAAGACAATGGTGGCTGTTAAAGCAAATACTGAAATGAAATAGGTGAGCTGAGACCAGCTCTGCCGGGTGGAATTCTGTGCTGACATTTCCATCCATGTTGATTCGTCCATAACATTTTCTCCTTCTAGTTGTCTTCGGTTGAAAACTGTTTAGCACAAAGTTCTCGACGCTATTGCGGTTAGTTTCTGGCGTCGCTAGTTCGGCGTGCAGAACGGTCTCGACCGTTGGGCCGGCAGAACCCACCGCGCAGCAACCGGCAACATCACGGACCGGCGGTCCGAGCGAAGGCCCGCAGAACACGAGCCCGAAGTTCGCCCCAAGATGGCGAGGCCGCCACACTTCGGCCCAAGTGCAGCGCCCGATAATCGCAGTTCCTGATATGTCGGGTAGGGGCGGTCCTTCGGAGGCACAGTCGGATCTGTGTTAGCTGATTGACAGGCAATTTGACTGGGACACTTTGGTTATCCTCGGTTGGCAATTGGGAACGGGCCAGATGGCTCTATCCTTGCGCGTACACGTGCGAGTTTCCTCGTGCGCCCTGCCTCTC
>NZ_CAXCAM010000076.1:0-7436 GCF_963980585.1 uncultured Ilumatobacter sp. | reverse complement strand
GGTCTGCTGCCGATTGCTGCTACCCCCCGCGTAGTGCTCCGGCGCTCTCGAAGTTGCGAGCGATGGTAAAGATCGTCAGCACGGCTCCAGCGGCAACGTAGGTCCGTACGCGTAGTGCCATCACCCACGCTGGCACCCCGCGTCCGGTGGCGACGCGTAGCCAGACGATCCACATGGTGACCAGCGCCGCGAGAATTATCGGAACGAACAGATTGAACGACAACGCCTGTGCAATGTTGCCGCGGAACAGGTGATGCGTCGCCCGAGTGAGACCGCAGCCGGGACACCACCGGCCGGTGAGTGCCCGAATCGGGCACGGCGTCAGCCCGCCTTCGCCGGATCCCGGGTTGTCGGCTACCACGTGGACCGCTGCGGCTGCAGCAAACCCAGCGCAGGCGAGCGGAATGGCAGCGGCCGTGCTGAGGAGCGACGGTCGTTGAGCGGTGGGGAGCGGGTCGTGAAACGCACGAGCCGCTTCAAGCGGGCGTGCCAGAGGTGACACCGCCGACTCCATGAGATCCGACCGTAGCTCGCCCCAGCGCTCCTAGCCTGGAGGACATGCTGCAAGCACAGGCAATTTCGGTGGAAGTGGGTGGGCGACTGCTGGTCGACTCCGCCAGCTTCACCGTGATGCCACGGGACAAGGTCGGAATCGTCGGCCGCAACGGTGCGGGCAAGACCTCGATGTTCAAGGTGCTGGGCGGTGCAGCCGAACCAAAGACTGGCAATGTCCTGCGTAAGGGCGGCTTCGGGTATCTGCCGCAGGATCCGAAGATTGACTCGGCGCTCGATGGTCGATCGTGCGTGACGCACGTGCTCTCGGGGCGGGGCATCGACGACGAGATGGTCAAGATCGAGAAGCTGCGCATCGCCATGGAGGAGAATCCCGACGAGCGCAACGTCACGCGATACATCAACGCCGAGGAGTCGTTCCGTACCAACGGGGGCTACGGCGCCGAAAGCGAGGCCAGGGCCATGGCCGCCGGTCTCGGTATCCCTGACGAACGGCTCGACCAGCCGATCAGCACGCTGTCCGGTGGCGAGCGCCGCCGGGTCGAACTCGCGCGCATCTTGTTCGCCGGATCCGACGTGCTGTGCCTCGACGAGCCGACCAACCACCTCGATGTCGATGCCAAGGAATGGCTGCTCGGTTTCCTGCGTCAGTACAAAGGTGCGCTCCTCGTGATCAGTCACGACCTCGAACTGCTCGATGAGGCGATCACCCGCGTCATTCACCTTGACCGTGCATCCGAGACTGCCGTTGGCGAGATTTTCGAATACAAGGGCACCTACACGCAGTACAAGCGCGCCCGCGCCGACGACGAGGTTCGCCTCGCCAAGAAGGCAACGTTGCAGGCCAAGGAGATCGACCGGCTCCAAACCGTCGTCGACCGATTCGGCGCCAAGGCCACCAAGGCAGCCATGGCGCACAGCGTCGAGAAACGTATTGCTCGCCTTGAGACCGATCGCGTGCGTGGACCTCAGTCGACCAAGACGATGAGTGTCCGCTTCCCGCCGCCGCCCAAATGTGGCAACACCGTGATCACGGCGACCGGGTTGTGCAAGGGGTACGGAGGCCCGTCGATCTTCGAAGACATCAGCTTCGATCTCGGCAAGGGTGAACGTCTGCTGGTACTTGGCCTCAATGGCGCCGGCAAGACGAGCCTGTTGCGGATCTTGGCCGGCGAGACCGAAGCGAACCTCGGCGATTTTAAGTGGGGCTACCAGGTGCACGCTGGCTATTACGCCCAGGAACACGACAATCTCATGGTGCACGAGTCTCTGCTCGACAACATTCGTCGGGCTGTTCCGGCCGACGTTGAATTGGGCGAAACCCAACTCCGCGGATTGCTCGGCATGTTCGGCCTCTCTGGGGAGAAGGTGTTCCAAGACGCCGGCACCTTGTCAGGTGGAGAAAAGACAAAGCTGGCACTGTCGATGCTGATGGTCGGTCGCAACAACGTCTTGCTGCTCGACGAGCCGACCAACAACCTCGACCCGCCGTCGCGCGATGCCGTCGCCGCAGCACTCGTCGACTGGCCCGGCGCGATCATCCTTGTCAGCCATGACGAGGAATTCGTTCGTGAACTCCAACCGACCAAAGTGCTGCTGATGCCTGACGGCGACGTGGATTACTACTCCGAGAGCTGGCTCGACCTGGTCTCAATGAGCTAGCCATGTCGGCATGCGCATTGGATATTTCGGAGGAACACTCAACGAAGGCACGATCGACGATGTCGTCGCCGAGGCTCGACAAGCGGAAGCTGATGGTTACGCCTCGTACTGGGCGCCCAATATCTTCGGCCACGACGCACTGACCACGCTTGCCATCGTCGGACGAGAGGTGCCGCGTATCGAACTCGGCACGTCCGTGGTCCCGACCTATCCGCGCCACCCGATGGCGATCGCCCAGCAGGCACTCACCGTGAGCGCGGCGTCGGAAGGTCGACTCACGCTCGGTATCGGACTCAGCCACAAGGTCGTCATCGAGAACATGATGGGGATGAGCTACGACAAGCCGATCCGCCATATCCGCGACTACCTCAGCATTCTCGGGCCGCTCTCGCAGGGTCAACCGGTGCAGTACGCGGGCGAGGACTACACCACCTACGGCGCCATCAACGCCAAGGGAGCGCAACCGTTCGACACTGTCGTCGCCGCACTCGGACCGCAGATGCTCAAGATCACCGCCGAAATGGCGGCCGGCACGATCACGTGGTGCACCGGCCCCAAGACGCTTGGCGACTACATCGTGCCGACGATCAATGCCGCTGCCGAAGCAGCCGGTCGACCGACACCCCGAGTCGTCGCAGCCCTGCCCGTGTGCGTCACGTCCGACTTCGCTGGAGCGAAGGAACGTGCGGCGAAGGTCTTCGAGATCTACGGCTCGCTGCCCTCATACCGAGCGATGCTCGATCGGGAAGGCGCAGCGGGACCGGAGGACATTGCAATCACCGGCACAGCCGCAGAGGTGACCGAGCGCATCAGCGCGCTGGCCGACCTCGGCGTCACCGAGTTCGCAACGGTCGAGTTCCCCGGCAACCCCGACGAAGCGGCAGCCACTCGTGAGGCTGTCACCTCACTGATCGGCTGATTCCGTGGCTGCGGTTGCCATCACCATCGATGACCGTGGCGTCGCCACGCTCACCATCGATCACCCGCCGATCAATCTGCTGAGCGTCGATGTCTTCATCGAGATCGCCAAGGCTGGTGCAGAGTTGGCGGCGTCGGCTGAGGTGCGTGCGGTTGTGCTGCGGTCCGCCAACTCTGAGTGGTTCATCGCCCACTTCGATGTCGAAGCAATCCAGCAGATGCCGACTGACGCGGCACCGCCCACAGCGCTGAACAACTTTCACCGCATGTGTGAGACGTTCCGCACGATGCCAAAGCCCACCATTGCCGTCATTGAAGGTCGCGTCGGCGGCGGTGGCAACGAACTGGCGATGAGCTGCGACATGCGCTTCGCGACGCCGAGCGCCATTTTCAACCAACCCGAGGTGGCGCTCGGAATCATCCCCGGAGGCAGCGGAACTGTCAGGCTCCCGCGGCTCGTCGGACGTGGCCGGGCGCTCGAAGTCATCTTGGGCTGTGACGACGTCGATGCTGCCACCGCGGAACGATGGGGGATGATCAATCGCATCATCGAACCGGATGCGATCGACGCGTTCATCGATCGTCTCACCAGTCGAATTGCGAGTTTCCCTCCCGCAGCCGTCGCTGCGGCCAAAGCCAGCGTGCTGCGTTCGGAACAGGGCATCGAAGGCGAACTTCTCGCCGAGGGAACCGCCTTTAGCGCACTGCTTGGCAACGACGAAACCGTGGCCGCCATGGCCGCGTTCATGGACCGCGGAGGACAGACTCCTGAGGGCGAGCGTCGCCTGGGTGAATTGGCAGCTGAGCTCGGCAATCAGAGGTGACAGAACGGTTCCTGCACACCAACAGGTTTCGGTTGGCCGGCCTCCTGACCGTGGCGCTTGCCGCTGCCGCGTGCGCGCCGTCAATCGACGTGACGACCGAACGGTCTGACCAGATCGGGTCAGCCGCCAACGCTCCAGTCATCCCACCAGCGAGTGAAATCGAGTGGTCATCGTGCGAGGCCTTCGGCATTCCTGAGTCAGTCGTCGTCGAAACCGACGGGTGGGAATGCGCCACCTTGACCGCGCCGATGGACCCGTTTGACTCCTCGGCCGATGACACGGTGGACTTGGCCCTGACTCGCCACGCTGCGACGGGGGATCGTCGCGGTTCGTTACTCATCAACCCTGGTGGTCCTGGCGGGTCGGGTGTCGAATTCGCGTGGGGGATCCGGTCGGCATTTCCCATCGAGATCTTGCGGGCCTTCGACATCGTGTCCTGGGATCCGCGTGGCGTCGCCAATTCGGTCCCGGCCATCTCGTGTGGCGACAACCCAGACATCAGCGACGACTTCCTGATGGAGGCCTGTGCCGATGCGACCGGCCCGCTTGCCGCACATCTCGCTGCTCCGTACTCGGCGAGCGACATGGAGGCGATCCGAGTGGCGCTCGGCGAACTACGGCTCGACTACCTCGGATACAGCTATGGCGCCACGCTCGGTGCCGCATATGCAGCTCAGTACCCCGACACGGTGGGACGGTTCGTGCTCGATGGAGCCACCGACCCGTTGATCGGGTCGGCCGATGGCTATTTCGAAGACGGATTCCCGTACTACGCCGCCGACGGCATCCCGGGAGCGATCCGGCGCTTCAGTGAACTCTGCGACGCGAGCGATCGGTGTGTACCGGGTGCCGACAGCGAGGCGGTGCTCGACGAGCTCGTTGCGAGGATCGGAGCCTTGCCCACCGACGATTTTGCTGGTTCTCCCGACGTGGTCGATGACGACGCGTATGCCGAGTTGATCGCATCGTCGATGAGCTATTCCGGCGACTGGGAGCTGCTTGCCACCGGCGTGGCTGACGCGTCTGAAGGCGATGCCTCGGCGCTTGCATCGCTCATTTCGACCGACGCCGCGATCAGCTCCGATGCCCTCGACGAGCCGGCCGAGCCGTTCGAAATCGCCAACATCGTGATCTACTGCGCCGACTTCCGACACGTCGTCGACGACTGGTCGTACTGCGACAGCATTCCGGTCAACGAAGAGATGTTGGCGCCGGTCGAGGCTGTTGAGGTGGCCACAACGATTCTTGTGATCGGTACCGAGTTCGATCCGTTGACTCCGGGTCAACATGCGCCGGTCTTTGCCGAGGCGCTCGAGAGCGCTGTCGACATCGTGTGGAACGGCGTGGGCCACACTGCATTTCCGGCGCCGACAGATTGCATCAATGATGCGGTCGTGCGTCAACTGCTCGATGGTGTGCAGCCCGTCGATGGGCTCGAGTGCCCGTTCCTTGATCAGGCGGGTAGGGACCCATCCAATGAGGAGCTCGGCGACATTCTGTTCGGTCACGGAGACGTTGAATCTGAGCGGCTACTTGTCAGCGTGTTCGAATTCGGGATGGGTCTCGATGCCGATTCCGCCCAGTGCGCAGCAGGCCGAGTGAATCAACTCGGCGATCAGACGATCAGCCATGTCGTCCTCGCTGTCACCTCCACGGCCGCTGACGCTGCGATCGGCGAGGCGCTCGCCGCCTGTTGAGTCAGCGCAGCGAGACAGGCATCGAGGCTTCGGCCCGCACCTTGGCGTAGAAGTCGTTGCCTTTGTCATCGACGACGATGAAGGCTGGGAAGTTCTCGACTTCGATCTTCCAGATGGCCTCCATGCCCAACTCGGGGTACTCGAGCACCTCGACCTTCCGGATGTTGTCCAGCGCCAGTCGGGCAGCCGGGCCGCCGATGGAACCGAGGTAGAACCCACCGTTGTCCTTGCACGAGTCAGTGACCTGTTGCGAACGGTTGCCCTTGGCGAGCATCACCATGGACCCGCCGGCCGCCTGAAACTCCGGGACGTAGGAATCCATGCGTCCAGCCGTCGTGGGGCCGAAGGAACCCGACGCGTAGCCCTCAGGGGTCTTGGCGGGACCGGCGTAGTACACCGCGTGGTCCTTCCAGGACTGCGGCATCTCTTCACCAGCGTCGAGACGCTCCTTGATCTTGGCGTGCGCGATGTCACGCGCCACGATCATCGGGCCGGTCAGCATCACCTGCGTCGTGACCGGGAGTTCAGCGAGCGTGGAACGGATCTC
This sequence comes from uncultured Ilumatobacter sp., assembly GCF_963980585.1. Taxonomy (NCBI): domain Bacteria; kingdom Bacillati; phylum Actinomycetota; class Acidimicrobiia; order Acidimicrobiales; family Ilumatobacteraceae; genus Ilumatobacter; species uncultured Ilumatobacter sp. The sequence goes on along the minus strand of NZ_CAXCAM010000076.1, from coordinate 1,275 downwards.
GTCCATCGGCCGGTTGAGGTCGATGTGGACCGGCTCGGCGTCGAGCAGGTCCTCGGATCCAACTGCCGGGAGGAAGCGCGCCGGGTCGGTCTCGAGCTGTTCGAGGAACAGGCCATCCGCAGTGATCTTGCCCATCGCCTGGCGGTCCGCTGAGCACGACACCGCCATGCCGACCGGGCACGACGCGCCGTGCCGGGGGAGGCGAACGATGCGGACGTCGTGGCAGAAGTACTTGCCGCCGAACTGCGCCCCCACACCAGTGCTCTGAGCAAGCTCCAAGACCTTGGCTTCGAGGTCGAGGTCGCGGAAGGCGTGGCCGGACGGCGAACCGGTGGTCGGGAGTCCATCGAGGTAATGAGCGCTGGCGAGCTTGGCAGTCTCGACGGCGATCTCAGCAGATGTGCCGCCGATGACGATCGCAAGGTGATACGGCGGGCACGCCGAGGTACCAATCGCCTGAATCTTGTCGAAGATCCACGGCAGCAACGTGGCTTCGTTCAGCAGTGCCTTGGTCTCTTGGAACAGAAAACTCTTGTTGGCGGAGCCTCCGCCTTTGGCCATGAAGAGGAACTTGTAGGCATCGCCGTCGACCGCATTGATCTTGATTTCTGCCGGGAGGTTCGTGCCGGTGTTCTTCTCGGTGTACATGTCGAGCGGCGCCATCTGGCTGTAGCGAAGGTTGGTGGTGAGGTAGGTGTCGGCAATGCCCCGGGCGATCTGCTCTTCGTCGCCGCCGCCGGTGAACACGTACTCTCCCTTCTTGCCCTTGACGATCGCGGTGCCGGTGTCTTGGCACATCGGCAGTACGCCGCCGGCAGCGATCGCCGCGTTCTTCAGGAGGTCAAGGGCGACGAATCTGTCGTTGTCGGAGGCCTCGGGGTCGTCAAGAATCTTGCGCAGCTGTTCAAGATGGCTGGTGCGCAAGAAGTGTGCAATGTCGTGCATCGCCTCAGCAGTGAGCTTGCGAATCGCGTCCGGCTCGACCTTGAGGAAGGTTCCTTCGGGTGTCTCGAAGGTCGAGACACCATCAGCGGAGACGAGTCGGTACTCAGTCTCGTCGGGCCCCAACGGGAACATTTCGGTGTAATCGAAGTCAGCGTCAGCCATGGACGTGAGCCTATTGCTCGGCCCGGAAGACTTACTCGGCTTGAAAGACGAGGTCCGTCTGCTCGTCGACTTCGTCGATCTGGATCATCTCGCCGCCCTTGAACACCTCGTCGAGGAATGCCACAGCGAAGGTGTTGGTGATCGCCTGGGCCCGCTCGATCGGCATGT
>NZ_CAXCAM010000075.1:0-7756 GCF_963980585.1 uncultured Ilumatobacter sp. | reverse complement strand
TCCGGCGATTCGGGTGCTTCGTAGGGTGAGTCGATTCCGGTGAAGTTGGTCAGCTCACCGGCCCGGGCCTTGGCGTACAGGCCCTTCGGGTCGCGCTCTTCTGCAATGTCGAGCGGCGTGTCGACGTGGACCTCGATGAACTCGCCCGCTTCGACTCGCTCGCGCGCCAAACGGCGTTCGGCCCGGAACGGCGAGATGAACGAGACAAGGACCACCAGGCCAGCGTCGACCATCAGGCCAGATACTTCTGCGATGCGGCGAATGTTCTCAACCCGATCTGCATCGGTGAACCCAAGATCACGGTTTAGGCCGTGACGGACGTTGTCTCCGTCAAGCAGGTACGTGCGCACGCCGAGCGTGTGGAGTTTCGACTCGACGATGTTCGCGATGGTCGACTTGCCCGACCCTGACAGGCCGGTGAACCAGACAACGCCAGGCTGATGATTGTTCTGGTCAGCGCGGGCCGCTTTGTCGACGCGCACGTCCTGCCAGTGGATGTTGTGGCTTCGGCGAAGAGCGAAGTGCAACATGCCTGCGCCCACGGTGTTCTGGGTGCGCTTGTCGATGATGACAAACGAGCCCGTGTCGCGGTTGTCGGCATACGCATCGAAAGGAATTGGTCGGTCGAGACTCAGGTTGCAGACACCGATCTCGTTGAGCTCAAGTGTGTTCGCAGCAAGATGCTCCAGCGAGTTGACGTCAACCCGGTACTTCGGATGTGCAATTGTCACGCCCATCGTGCGGGTCCCGACCTTCAAGAGGTACGGGCGGCCGGGCAGCATCTCGTCTTCGTGCATCCAGACCACGTGTGCCTCGAACTGGTCAGCAACTTCGGCTGGCGCGTCACCAGCGCACATCAAGTCGCCGCGGCTCGCGTCGATCTCGTCGGTGAGCGTGATCGTGACTGATTGGCCTGCGACCGCAACGTCGAGATCTCCGTCCATTGTGACGATGCGGTCAACGGTGCTGATCGTGCCTGCGGGAAGCACTCGGATGGGATCGCCGGGCTTGATCGAGCCCCCGACGATTCGACCTGAGAACCCACGGAAGTCGAGGTTGGGGCGATTGACCCACTGGACCGGCATGCGGAACGGTCCCGCGGCCACGTCGTCATCAACGGGAACGTCTTCGAGATACGTCATCAGCGTCGGACCGTCGTACCACGGCGTGGCCACGCTGTATTCGACGATGTTGTCGCCCTTCAGCGCGGAGACCGGAACATAGGTGATGTCGCTCAAGCCGATCTGCTCAGCGAATTCGCCGAACTCGGTCACGATCGCGTTGTAGATCTCCTCCGAGTAGTCGACGAGGTCCATCTTGTTGATGGCAACAACAACCTTGCGGATGCCGAGCAGCGACACGAGGTAACTGTGGCGGCGAGTCTGAGTGAGGACGCCCTTGCGCGCGTCGACCATGAGGACGGCAACGTCAGCGGTTGACGCACCGGTCACCATATTGCGCGTGTACTGCTCGTGGCCAGGGGTGTCGGCGACGATGAACTTGCGCTTCTCGGTCGAGAAGAAGCGGTAGGCAACGTCGATCGTGATGCCCTGTTCGCGTTCGGCGGTGAGACCGTCGAGCAGCAGCGCGAAGTCAAGGTCCGTGCCCTGGGTGCCGACCTTGGCCGAGTCGGCCTCGAGTTGAGCCAGGTGGTCTTCGAACACCATGTGCGACTCGTACAGGAGTCGCCCGATCAGGGTGCTCTTGCCGTCGTCGACGCTGCCACACGTGATGAAGCGAAGCAGTGACTTGTACTGGTGCGACGTCAGATACTCGTCGATGTCCACCGCAATGAGATCAGAGACATGGGCCATCAGAGATTCTCCTTGTTACAGCCGGTCATGGTGCTGAACCTTTTGTCCTGCATCAGAAATAGCCCTCTTGCTTCTTCTTTTCCATCGAGCCGGCTGAGTCGGTGTCGATCAAACGTCCCTCACGCTCAGACGTCGTGGCAAGCAACATCTCCTGGATGATTCCTGTCAGGCTGTCCGCATCGCTCTCGATCGCGCCTGACAGCGGATAGCAGCCAAGCGTGCGGAACCGCACGTTCTTGATCTCAGGCTCCTCGCCCGGTTCAAACTGGAATCGGTCGTCGTCGACCATGATCAATGTGCCACCACGATGCACGACAGGCCGCGGCGCGGCGTAGTACAGCGGAACAATCGGGATCTGCTCGAGGTGGACGTACTGCCAAACGTCGAGTTCGGTCCAGTTGGAGATCGGGAAGACGCGCAGCGTCTCACCAGGGCTACGACGTGCGTTGTAGATCTGCCACAGCTCGGGGCGTTGCCGCTTCGGGTCCCATTGGTGCTGCGGTGAGCGAACGGAGAAGATGCGCTCTTTGGCCCGTGATTTCTCCTCGTCGCGCCGAGCACCGCCGAAGCACAGGTCGAACTTGTTCATGTCGATCGCCTGCTTGAGACCCTCGGTCTTCCACATGTCCGTATGCATCGACGATCCGTGTTCGAACGGGTTGATGCCGCGCTCGACGCACTCCGGGTTCTGGTGCACGATGAGGTCGACGCCAAGCTCTTTGGCCTTCGCGTCGCGAAATGCGTACATCTCGCTGAACTTCCACGTGGTGTCCACGTGGACCAACGGGAACGGCGGCTTGCTGGGATAGAACGCCTTCATTGCCAGGTGCAGCATGACCGAGCTGTCTTTACCAATGCTGTACAACATCGCCGGGTTGTCACTCTCGGAGACGGCCTCGCGCATGATGTGGATGGCCTCGGCCTCCAAGCGCTGCAAGTGCGTCAGTCTCTCAGCTGATGGGGCATTGTCTACCAAGTTCACGGAGAATAGGATAAACACATCAGAGTCAAAGGCGCAACCCTTTCCTTGGTGAGGCGCGCGGGAGCGGTCAGCGCTGATGGCGAGCGGCGGTGTCGCGCTGGTACTCACCGGCGAGTTCGGCAACCTCGTCCGGCAGTTCGCCTGAGACGAGGTCAGCGAGGCTGACACCTTCGAGCACTCGGCGCAGCCCACCGCGAATTGCCATCCACACCTGCGGCAGTGCGTCCGCCGGGGCGGGATATGTCAGATCCCGCAGGCTCTCGTCATGAACGTCCGCCAGTGGGCCATCGACCGCACGAAACACGTCGGCCAACGAGATGTCGGCAGCCGGCCGAGAGAGCGAGAACCCGCCATCGGGACCGCGCTTCGATCGCACAAGCTCGGCACGCTTCAGGTCCCGAGTGATGTCGAGCAAGTACTTCAGCGAGATGTTCTGGCGCTGCGCGATCGCATCAGCCTTCACGACTCCGCCCGGCCGCGTCGCCAGTTCACCCGACGCGAGTTCGACCATCGCCCGAACGGCGTTGTCGACTCGCTCCGAGATGCGCATTGCCGGAACGGTATCGCCCACCTGCGCCGCAAAGAAGTTGTTTCCCGCCTTGCTCAGTCGCGGACGCGACGGAGGAGCACTTCCTGGGCGATCGTCGCAACATGCGTGCCGTCGATGTTGAGCACATCGCCAGTCACCAAGCCGCGGCCGCCGTTGAGGCCGTGCGAGCGCGTGTCGAACCAGTGCCACTGATCGGCACGGCACGGCCGGTGGAACCAGACGGAGTGGTCAAGGCTCGCACCCTGAAACTTCGTGCGATCGCTGTTGTCGTTGTCGAAGTCGGGGTGCGGCGACCGCGCAGCACGAGACGGTGCAGCATCTGACAGGAACGCCATCGCGAGCGTGTGCTTCACCGGGTCGTCGTCGAGGTCGGCCATAATCCGCAACCAGTAGCCGAGGCGACCTGGTTCGCCATCGACGCCGGGGAGGTCGATCGCACGTCGGTCGATGAGGTTCCCCCACGAGTAGTTGTCGAGGCTTGGGTCGTCAGGCAGCAAGATGTCGTCGGGGAACGTAGCGATCTGCGCGTCGACCTCGTCTTCATCCACCTGGAACGACACCGAGACGTTCAGGATCGCCCCAGCCGATTGGCGCGCCACCACCTGGCGTGTGCAGAACGAGCGGCCATCACGGAGCCGTTCAACTTCGAAACGGATCGGCTCGGTGATCGAACCCGGTCGGATGAAGTACGAGTGCAGCGAGTGGGCCCGTCGATCTGGATCGACGGTGGCAATGGCAGCCGCCAACGCCTGGGCGACGACCTGGCCTCCGAACAGACGCTTGCCCCACGGGTACTTCGCCGAGATGCCGACGAAGGTGTCGGGTCCATGCGGCTCAAGTTCGAGCAAATCGTCGAAGTCGACGTCGTCGATTTTCGGGGCGATATTCCATGGCTCGCTCATCGCTCCATCATCGCCCACGATCACCAATCCCCCGCATTTCCCGCGACTTTGATGTGCGCGCCGGGCAGGCTGGGTCGGTGGGAACGATCGACACGGTAGACCTGAGCAGCGCGGACGCGCCGACACGGCTCGATACTGCACTCCGTAAAGATGGCTTCGTCCAACTCGTCGGACATGGGTTGTCCGACGAGATCGCCGACGGGCTGTGGTCCGGAATGGACGAGTTCTTTGCACTCTCCACCAACGTCAAGGCGCGATACGTCGTTGACGACGCCGCCGCCAACCGCGGATACCGGCAGCGTGGGAGTGAAGCACTGTCGTACTCGCTCGGTGAAGCGAGCCCACCCGACCTCTTCGAGTCGTTCAACTCCGGCCACGACGATCGCGCTGGAACCGATCGCCTGATCCAACAGACTCCATGGCCCACCGAGGCCCCCGAATTTGTCGCTGTCGCACAGCGCTACCTGTTGGAGATGGCTGCACTGTCGGCACGACTCGACGCGATCTTCGGCGAGATCATCGCCATTCCTGACCTTGCTCAACGATCGATGGCTGGACCCGACACGATGGCGTGCATCCGTTATGAGCGCCGCTCGGACGAAGTTGCGCCGGTACCCGGCCAGAAGCGGATGGGCGCACACAGCGACTACACCACGTTCACCATTCTGCGCGCCGATCCGGTGCCTGGCCTCGAGATCCTCACCAGCGGAGCCGCGCCCGGCGAGCGCTGGAAATCGGTCATCCCCGACCCGGGCACGCTGCTCCTCAACGTCGGTGACCTCCTCGCGATCTGGACCGACGATGCCTGGCCGTCAACAGTCCATCGCGTGCCACTGCGCGGCGACGGCACCGACCCAGCGCTGCGTCGATCGGTCGCGTACTTCCACTATCCGGACCTCGACGTCAGCGTCGAACCGCTTCGGGCATTCCGACACGCCGAGACGCGCTACTCACCCGTCACCGTCGCCGAACACCTTGCCGCCCGACTGATCGGACCAAAACAGCATGAGCCGTCTGCGGGCACGAGCACCGTTGGCGATCGACAGCTCTAAATCTCTGAGACCAGCGATTCGTCGGCCACCCATGCCGTGAGATTGGCGACGAATCGTTCGTTCGCGCGACGCCCAGTTCCGTCGGTGCTGCCCGAATTGTGTGGCGTGAGAATCACATTGGGAAGGCCCCACAGCGGATTGTCAGACGGCAGTGGCTCCGGGTCGGTCACATCGAGACCTGCGCCGCCAATGTCTCCAGCCGTCAGTGCTGCAATGAGCGCGGCCTGATCGACGAGCTCGCCACGGCCCACGTTGACGAAGAACGCGTGCGGCTGCATCGATCTGAGGACGTCCGCCGAAATCAAACCGCGGGTGTCGTCAGTGAGCGGTAGCGCAACGACGACGGCGTCGACTCCCGCCACGACATCGACCAGTTCTGACAGCGGGCGTGTCGGGTACGGCTCGTCGCCCTGCGCTGCGCGTCGCACGATCGTTGGACGCATCCCGAACTCATTGGCGAGCCGGGCGACTTCCTGACCAATCGGACCCCAACCGAGCACGGCCACGTGCTGCCCCTCAAGTTCATTCCAACGCGCCCATTCCCACTCGGCGCGGGACTGCGCCCGCATCATGCGGGGCAGATCGCGGGCCAACGCCAGCAGGTACATCATGACCGTACGCGCAATCGGTGCCGAGCTCGCGCCGGACGAATTCGACAGTCGGACCCCGCGCTCCAGAAACGTCGCAAACACCGGACTGTCAACGCCGGCCGACATCGAGTGGAGCCAACGCAGGTTTGGCGCTCGCATCGCGACGCCGAACCAGTGACCCGCACGTTCGGGCCATGCATCGTGAGAGAACTGGGCAATCGTGATGCGCTCGATGTCAGCGTCGCTGACGGGCGCATCACCCTCAAGCAGAACCGTCTCGATGTCGGGAGCAATCTCCCGGACCCGATCACCAAAATCAGCCCAGAACGTGTCGGTACAGAACAGCACCTCGCTCATCGGGCGCCTCCTTCGTCGTTGCCGGCAGACGGCAGGCTGATGTCGCGGACGATGTCACGAGCATCAAAGTCCAGTGGTGCGTCGACCTCCACGATGCGTTCGTCGACATCGTCGAACTCGGTTCGCAACGCCTTGGACATCACGGCATGCTGCGCATAGAGCGTGGTGATGTAGGTCAGCTCGAGCAGTTCGTCGTCCGGCAACGCTGCTCGAAGCCCATCGAAAATCTCGTCGGGAACTCGGCCCATCCCGGTGATCAGGCAGTCGGCGTATCCGAGCACCAACCGTTCGAGGTCGTTCCAGACCGGCGCAGCGGCACCCACGGCGACGGCGGCAATCCTGTTCTCCGACACACCAAGGCCCCGAAGCGATTTGCAGTGCTGGGAGTAGACGAATTGACTGCCGACCAACCACCCGGCCCGGGTCTGACCGAGTTCGCGCAGGACCGGATCGAGCTTGGCGCCTCGATACACGCCGAATCCCTGCACCGCGTGCTCGAACACTGCGTGGTCATTGGCGAAAACGCTCCACCAATCGCCCGGTGTGCCCGTCGCCGTTCCCGGTTCGGCGACCGGGTCCCGATCGCCGAACAACAAGCCGTACATCGTCTCGACGAGCGGCGAATCGTTCTCCTCGCGGGACACCTGGTGCAGTCGTGGCATCTGCTGATGCTGACAGAAAGGCAAGCGGCGCGGCGACACAGCCTGACTCTGCTTCTCGGCGACGTGGCGCCACGCGACAAGATGGCGCGATGCAGACAGCTGCCACCGACATGCTCAACATCGAGTTCCCGATCTTTGCCTTCAGCCATTGCCGCGACGTGGTCGCAGCCGTGACGAAGGCTGGAGGGCTCGGAGTACTCGGGGCCGTGGCGCACTCGCCGCAGGCCCTCGAGACCGACCTCGCCTGGATCGAGAACGAGGTCGGCGGCCGTCCCTACGGTGTCGATCTGATCGTCCCCGCGAAGTACGCGGGCGACGAAGACGGCGGTTACACCCTCGACGACATCGCCCAGCTGATTCCCGACACGCATCGTGCCTTCATCGACGAGATTCTCGAGCGTTACGACGTACCGGAACTCCCCGCCGACGACACGACGACCCGATCCAACACCGCCGTCGGAGGCCACGACGGCAACGCTCCCTTCAGTGCGAATGCCGCTCTGCCACAGCTCGAAGTCGCCCTCGCCAGCAACGCGTCCTTCATCGCCAACGCGCTCGGACCGCCGCCCGGATTCTTGATCGACCGTTGCAAGGAGGAAGGCAAGCTGATCGGAGCCCTCGCCGGACGACCCCAACACGCGGAGCGACATCAAGCAGCAGGCGTCGACATCATCATCGCCCAGGGTTCCGAGGCCGGTGGCCACACCGGTGAAATCGGCTCGATGGTCCTCATCCCCGAGATCGTCGACGCGGTCAACATCCCCGTGCTCGGAGCTGGCGGCATCGGGCGTGGACGTCAAATGGCCGCCGCAATGGCGCTCGGCGCGCAGGGCGTGTGGTGCGGTTC
>NZ_CAXCAM010000074.1:0-8742 GCF_963980585.1 uncultured Ilumatobacter sp. | reverse complement strand
TTGACGAACGGGTTGACGAACGGGGTGATGAACCGGTCGACGCAGTCGCGGATGAACCCGTCGAGCTGTCGATCGTGACCTCTGATGGCGACGGGGCACCTGAGACCACACGGGCTGTACCTGCGTCGGCGCGGGAAACCATTCGTCTGGGCGACGATGGTGACGACTGGGCAATGGAGGCAGTGCCCGTTGCCCAGGCGCTGGGTCGTGCCGACCGAGAAGATGGAGTCCGAGACGTCGTCATCACCGACCGGGGACCTGCGCCCGATCGAACGACCATCGCCATCGGCGGTGACGACGTCCTGCCCGATGCTGTCTATCTCGATGGCGACTTCGACGGTGACTTCGACGGCGATGACTCGGGCACCGTCTTCATCGATGACGATGGAACCGGCGACGCCATCGGTGTCAAGGACGCAACCACGCCAGGGATCGAGCCGCGTCTCCGCCAGCGCCGCATCGGGGTCAACCGGGCTGCGAATCGTAAGCGCATCAAGTGGGTGGGGCTCATCGGTGTCGGCGCTTTCATTCTCCTCGGCGTCCTGACCGTGCTGGGGTCGAGCTGGTTCGCGATCAACGATGTGGACGTGACCGGGGCCGTGTACACCGACGAAAACCGACTGGAACTTGTCGTGGATGAACTCTTGGGAACACCTGCGCTGTTGGCCGATACCGAACAGGCCGAGCAGGAACTCGAGTCGATTCCATGGGTCCAGAATGCGCGCGTTCGTGTCGACTTCCCGAACGCAGCGACGATCGAGATTCGTGAACGAACACCGGTTGCCACCATGGCGGGCATCGACGGTCGGTTTCGTGTGCTGGACAACGAAGGGCGAGTACTCGATGTGATCGAGGGTCAGCCCGTCGCCTTCGTCCTCATTGGAGGTCCATCGACGCTTGACCTCGCCGCCGGTGAGTTCGCTCCGGTCGGTCAGGCCTCGGCCGCATCGCTGGTGACCAAGCTCACGCCCACGCTGCGTCCACACGTGCTGTCGATCGACGTCACGGACGACGGTGCTGACCTTGTGCTCTTCCTCGAACCCAGCGCATGGGCTGAGCAGACCAGCCCGATCCGGGTACGCTTCGGCTCAGCCATCGGCGACGGGGATCAGATCGATAAGCTCGTCAGGCTCGAAGATCAGCTCGACGACCTTCCCGCTGGCACGATCACCGAGATCAACGTGGCCACCACAGAGGTGACCGTATTGTGATGGTCCCAATCGCAACCCACAGAACCTGGCATGATGTGACACTCATGAACAACTCACTCGAAGGGAACCGCTGATGGTCGGCGCTCCACAGAATTATCTTGCCGTGATCAAGGTCATCGGAGTCGGCGGCGGCGGCGTAAATGCCGTCAACCGCATGATCGATGCCGGACTCAAAGGCGTTGAGTTCATTGCAGTCAACACGGATGCCCAAGCGCTTCTGATGAGTGACGCCGATGTCAAGCTCGACATCGGTCGCGATCTCACGCGTGGCCTGGGTGCCGGTAGCGATCCCGAAGTTGGACGCGAAGCTGCTGAGGCCCACAAAGACGAGATCGAAGAGATGGTCAAGGGCGCCGACATGGTGTTCATCACCGCCGGCGAAGGTGGAGGCACCGGCACAGGTGCTGCGCCGGTCATCGCCGAAGTCGCCCGCGAAGCCGGAGCTCTCACCATCGGTGTTGTCACCCGACCATTCTCCTTCGAGGGTCGCAAGCGTGCGGTGCAGGCTGACAACGGGGTGGGGCGTCTCAAAGAAAAAGTCGACACGCTCATCGTCATCCCGAACGATCGCCTGCTCACTGTCGCCAACGACAAGACCAGTGTGCTCAACGCGTTCAAGATGGCAGACGAGGTGCTGCTGCAGGGCGTGTCGGGCATCACCAGTCTCATCACCACGCCGGGCTTGATCAACACTGACTTTGCCGACGTCAAGATGATCCTGTCCAACGCTGGGTCAGCGCTGATGGGAATTGGTCAGGCCAGTGGCGACGAGCGCGCGATGTCGGCTGCCAAGGCTGCCATTTCCAGTCCGCTGCTCGAGTCCGCCATCGATGGCGCACGGGGCGTGCTGCTCAACATCACCGGCCCGTCGAGCATGGGCCTCTTCGAGATGAACGCTGCCGCCGAGATCATTCACGGCGTTGCGCACCAGGACGCCAATATCATTTTCGGTACGGTCATCGACGACGAGATGGGCGACGAAGTGCGCGTCACGGTCATCGCCGCCGGATTCGATCGAGTCGAGGGGCAGGGGAGCGGTACCGCTGGCTCGGCCGATCTCGGGCTGCGCAGCACCACACCGACGCGGATCACTGAACTCTTCGGCGACGGCGACAGCGATCAACCCGACCCGCTTGACGACGACGATGACGATTTCGACGTCCCGTCGTTCCTGAAGTAGTTCGATCCTGGCGATCGACCTTTTCGATCGCGTCATCGGCAACCGCCGCCTTCGGGTGGTCGTATCAGATCGCCACGATGGAGACTTCCATCCGCATCGTGTCGCACCTGATGCCCTTGCTGCGCGCCAGCGTGCGCTCATCGGTCGTCCGTTCTGGATGGTCGATCAGGTCCACGGGACAGCGATGATCGACGCTGACGCAGCCAATCGGTGGCCCATACTCGGCAGAGCCGATGTGATCGTGTCGAACGGCTGGTCTTCGAGACCCGTTGGAGTGTGGGCAGCGGATTGTGCGCCCATTGCGCTGTTCGGCGCTGCCGGCACCGTGGTGGGAGCCCACGCCGGTTGGCGGGGGTTGGCCTCAGGAGTTGTCGATGTGGCTGTCGACGTGTTGTCGCGTCGTGGCGAGTCTGTGGTGGCAGCGGTGATCGGACCGATGATTCACCCGGAGTGCTACGCGTTTGGTTCGGACCAACTGGCTGCAGTTGCGCGTGGCGTCGGCGCGGAAGCCGAAGCGATCACATCGGTCACCTCCGATGGTGGTGCTGCGCTTGATGTTCCCGCAGCAGTCGCCGCTGCGCTCGGACGCCGCAACCTCACGCCGGACGTGCTCGGCGACTGCACGGGATGTGACCCTCGCTGGTTCTCCCATCGGGTTCGAGGCGACATTGAACGCCATGCTCTCGTGGCGTGGATCGAACCGGCGCGTGGCACAGTGGAACCATGACCGAGCGGCTTGGTGGAGAGTTCCGTGGACTCGACGAGCGACTCGCCGTGATCCAGGCGAGGATCGCGGCCGTTGAGCGCCCGTTCGAGCACGACGTCGAGGTGATTCCTGTGACCAAAGGCTTTGCTGGCAACGCCATCGAGGCAGCAGTCGACGCTGGCTGTCGAACGGTGGGCGAGAACTACGCACAGGATCTGCTGTCGAAGGCTGATCTGATCCAACGGTTGGGCGTCGCTGTGCAGTTCATTGGTCACCTGCAGTCGAACAAGGTCCGTCAATTGGTCGACATCGTGTCGCTGTGGTGCACCATTGACCGGCGATCGATTCTTGATGAAGTGGCCAAGCGTGCTCCGGGTGCGCGCGTGTTGATTCAGGTCAACGCCACCGGCGAATCGCAAAAGGGCGGCTGTCACCCTGCAGAGGTTGCCGCGCTGGTTGATCAGGCGGGCGCTGCAGGGCTTGTCATCGAGGGTCTCATGACGATCGGCCCGACCGGCCAACCGCCGGCCGCAGCGAGGCGGCCGTTCGAGATCGTGCGTGCGCTTGTTGACGAACACGAACTCGACATCTGCTCGATGGGCATGTCGGGGGACATCGAAATGGCAGTCGAGTGCGGCTCGACGCAGGTGCGGGTCGGATCGGCTCTGTTCGGACCTCGTCCGGTGTCCGCAATCTGAGACCGGTCGTGCTGTATCCTCCCCGGCAAGCAGGAGGATTGCATGCCCATCTGGAAAAAGACCATGGACTACCTGGGTCTGGGTCCTGACGACACATACGACGACTACGACGAGTTTGACGAGCCGGAGCCCCCGGCCCGTCAGCGAGCACCGCGTGATGACACGCGGGGCCAGCGCACTCGCGGGCCAGAGCCTGAGCCCACCGTTCGTACGGTTGCACCCCGACCGAGTTTCCCATCACGCGACTTCGACGCATCGGCTGCGGCGCGTCGGCCTCGCCCGGAGAGCCCCGCGGGGCGCGATGACTCAGGCGTGCAGATTCGCCCCAACGACCAGCAACCACCACCGCCTCAACCGGCATTGCGAAGCGTCCCGGGAGGGTCCATGGAGCCGCACACCGTTCGCCCACGTCGTTTCGACCAGGCACAAGAAGTTGCCGACAAGTTCAAAGACGGTCAACCCGTCATCATGAACCTCGAGGGGACCGATCGGAGCGTGGCGCGCCGCCTCATCGACTTTGCCAGCGGCATTTGTTATGCGATGGACGGCTCGATGGAAAAGGTCGCCACCGGCGTGTACCTCCTCAAGCCCGCACCGCAGCACCAACCGCGTTATGACGAGTACGACGACTGATCGGGAAGAACAAAGATGGAGATGAATCCACAACGAGTTCGGTCTGCGGAGTTTCGCACCGTCAAGAAGGGCCTGGACCCCGACGATGTCCAGTTGTTCCTGAACGCTGTCGCCGATGAACTCGAGCGTGCTCAGAATCAGTCCACCGCGATGGAAGCGCGGGCGCGCGCTGCGGTGGCTCGGCTCCAGGAGCTCGCTGATGACGCGGGATCGCAGTCCGACGCGAGCGCCGAGATCCTGCGTCCGTCCGAGGCAGTTGCAGAGCCGGATGTGGTGACGGCGTCGGTCGATCAGTCTGAAACGATCAGTCGCACGCTGTTGCTTGCCCAACGCACCGCCGATACCACGGTGGCCGAAGCTCGTGCCGAGGCAGAACGTCTCCGAACCGAAGCTGAGGCTGAGGCCACACAGCAGATCGATTCGTCCCGCGAGATGGCCGAATCGTTGCTGGTCGAGGCCCGAGTCGAGGCCCGTCAGGTCGGCGAAGAAGAACGCGCCGCAATGGAGGGCGAGGTCAACTCCTTGCTCGCTCGTCGCGACTTCCTCGAATCTGATGTCGATCATCTTGAGCGGTTCCTGGTCGATCAGCGGGCCCGACTGCGCGAAGCCGCCAGTCAGATCGTCGATCTCACCGAGCGTGTTCCAGGTGGTCTGGGCGATGTCCGTCGTCCGTTGGTGTCGGGTGCCAGTGACGATGTCGCAGCCGCCGTGGAGACGTCGACGACAACGAACGCAGCTCCGGAGGAAGCGCCGGTCGCCGAACCCTCGGCTGCAGCAGAGCCTGAGCCAGCGACTGAAGTAGAGCCTCAGCCAGTGGCTGGAGTCGAGCCCGACGAAGAAGCGGAAGATTTGTGGTTTCCCAATGCGGCTGATGAACCGATGCCGGTCATCGACCCCGAGGAGGGTTCGCGCAGCCGATTGTCGTTCGGCGACAACGCAGACTGACGGTCCGCGCCCGCGTCGATAGAGTCACCCGGGTGTCATACCCCGAGGTCGATCCGCAACCGAACTTCCCCCAGCTCGAGCAGCACATTCTCGAAGGGTGGGAGGCCGACAATACGTTCCAGGCCTCGATTGACCAGCGGCCTGCGGGCGACGATGGTGACAACGAGTTCGTCTTTTACGATGGGCCACCGTTTGCCAACGGTTTACCGCACTACGGCCACTTGCTGACCGGCTACGTCAAGGATGCGATCCCGCGTTATCAGACGATGCGTGGTCGGCGTGTTGAGCGTCGCTTTGGGTGGGACTGTCACGGTCTGCCGGCAGAGGTGAAGGCCGAACAGGAACTCGGCATCTCAGGCCACCCCGAAATTGCGGCGTACGGCATCGACAAATTCAATGATGCCTGCCGTGCGAGCGTGCTGCAGTACACCGATCAATGGCGGAGCTATGTCGGGCGTCAGGCGCGCTGGGTTGACTTCGACAACGACTACAAGACACTCGATCTCTCCTACATGGAGAGCGTGATGTGGGCCTTCAAGACGTTGCACGACAAGGGTTACGTGTACGAGGGATTTCGCGTGCTCGCGTACTGCTGGCGGTGTGAGACCCCACTGTCGAACACCGAGACTCGGATGGACGACGTCTACAAGGATCGTCAGGACCCAGCGCTCACCGTGCAGTTCACGCTCGAGTCGGGCGAGCACATGGTTGCCTGGACGACGACGCCGTGGACGCTGCCGTCGAACCTCGCCCTCGCAGTCGGGCCCGACATTGACTACGCGGTCCTCGATCGCAATGGTGAGCGGTACATCATGGCCGACGCCCTCGTCGGGGCGCACGAGGCAGAGTTCGGCGACGCCGAGCGTGTCGACACACTCAAGGGAAGCGATCTCGTTGGACGCCGGTACACGCCGCTGTTCGACTATTTCACAGACACCGAACTCCACGGCACCGAAAACGCCTGGCAGGTGCTGGCCGCTGATTTCGTTTCGACCGAGGACGGCACCGGCATCGTGCACTTGGCGCCCGGATTCGGCGAAGACGACCAAATTGTCGCGAACGAAGCAGGCATCCCCACCTTGTGTCCCATGGACGAGCACGGGTGCTACACCGCCGAGATCGGCGACTATGTCGGGACGCACGTCTTTGATGCCAACAAGCAGATCATCGCGGGCCTGAAGGAGCGAAACGTCGTTGTGCGTCACGCCACCTACGACCACTCGTACCCACATTGCTGGCGCTGTGCCCAACCCCTCGTCTATCGCGCCATCTCGTCCTGGTTCGTGCAGGTCACGGCCTTCCGCGATCGCATGGTTGAGCTCAACCAGGAGATCACCTGGCAGCCCGCCCACATCAAGGACGGCAGCTTCGGCAAGTGGATCGAGAACGCACGCGACTGGGCAATCAGCCGCAACAGGTTCTGGGGGTCGCCGATCCCGGTCTGGCGTTCAGACGATCCTGATTATCCGCGCATCGACGTCTACGGATCGCTCGAACAACTCCAGACGGACTTCGGTCATTGTCTTGCAGGAGGTGAGGTCACGGACCTGCACCGCCCTCAAATCGACGAGCTCGTCCGCCCGAACCCCGACGACCCGACCGGGAAGTCGATGATGCGGCGCGTCCCCGAAGTGCTGGATTGCTGGTTCGAGTCGGGCTCGATGCCCTTTGCCCAGGTGCACTATCCGTTCGAGAACCAGGAATGGTTCGAGAATCACTACCCAGGCGATTTCATCGTCGAGTACATCGGACAGACACGTGGCTGGTTCTACACCCTGCATGTCTTGGCGACAGCCCTCTTTGACCGGCCGGCGTTCTCAAACTGTGTCAGCCACGGCATCGTGCTCGGAGACGACGGCGCGAAGATGTCGAAAAGCCTCAACAACTACCCTGACCCGCGGGAGATGTTCGACCTGCACGGCGCAGATGCCATGCGTTGGCACTTGCTCAGTTCGGCCATCCTGCGCGGTAGCGATGGCATGGTGACCGAAACGGGCATGCGCGACACCGTTCGTCATGTGCTGCTCCCGCTCTGGAACTCGTGGTACTTCCTCACCTTGTACGCCAACGCAGCAGACCACCAAGGCGTCCACCGCACCGACTCTCCGAACGTGCTTGACCAGTATGTGATGGCCAAGACTCGCGATCTCGTCGCGGCGACAACTGCGTCGCTCGACGCCTATGACCTGTTTGGGGCGTGCCAGCAGGTGCGTGACTACCTCGACGTGCTGACCAACTGGTATGTGCGGCGCAGCCGCAGCAGGTTCTGGGAAGGCGATCACGACGCCATCGATACGATGCACACTGTCCTGTCGGTTCTCGTGCGCGTTGCGGCGCCGCTGCTGCCATTCATCTCCGAGTCGATCCACGGCGGCCTCAATGCCGATGGCACCAGCGTTCACTTGCTTGATTGGCCGTCAGTTGACGAGCTTCCTGCCAACGGTGATCTCGTCGAGTCGATGGACTTGGTACGCGATGTGTGCTCGGCAACGCTCTCGGTCCGCAAGGCCAACCAGCGCCGTGTTCGCCTCCCACTGAACTCGGTCACGGTTGCGACGTCCGGCGCGGATCGGCTGGCCGCGTTCACCGATGTCATCGCCGATGAGGTGAACGTCCGCAATGTCGTTCTCACCGACGATGTCGCCTCGGTCGCGACTGAGCAGCTCCAGTTGGTGCCCAAAGCCCTGGGTCCGCGGCTGGGCAAGGAAGTCCAGACGGTCATCAAGGCCCACAAGACCGGTGATTGGAGCGTCGAGGACGGCACGGTGAAGGTGGGCGGCGTCGAGCTCCTCGAGGGCGAATATACGCTCGCACTCGTCGCCGACGACAGCATGGGTGACGGAATGGCCAGTACTGGCCTGGGTCGTTCGGGTGGTGTTGTGGCCCTCGACATTCAGGTCACTGACGAACTCGAAGTAGAGGGACGCGCCCGAGACCTGATTCGACTCGTTCAACAGGCTCGGCGCGACGCCGACCTCCACGTGTCCGACAGGATTGCGCTGACGATCAGCGCGGAGACCGCCACCGTCGACGCAGTTGCTCGCCATCATGATCTGATCGCTGCTGAGACCCTGGCCACGAGCGTGCAGGCAGTAATCGACGACGGATGCGCAGAGCCGAAGATTGTCGTGGCGAAGACGACGGAGTGATACCAGGGTATGAACGCGATCGCACACCTGTTCCGGTAGAGTCCAGCGCTCAATACCGCCGCAAGGAGCGTTGATGGCCGCACCGAAGAAGTCGAAAACAGCGACAAAGAAGAAGTCCGCCGCAAAGGCGCCTGCTGCCAAGAAGGCCGCATCAAAAAAGGCCGTGCCAAAGAAGGCAGCAGCAAAAACTGCGACGCCGAAGAAGGTCGCGGCCAAGAAG
>NZ_CAXCAM010000073.1:0-8946 GCF_963980585.1 uncultured Ilumatobacter sp. | reverse complement strand
TTGTGGCTTGATTGTGGCTTGATTGTGGCTTGATTGTGGCTTGCTTGCTGCTTGTTGAACAGTCAGATTGGTGCGGCTGTCCTGCCCTCGACGAACCGGAGGCGTCTGCGGGCCACCGGCACCTTGGCTATTGGGCGGTCCAGCCACCGTCGACGGGGAGGATGACTCCGTTGACAAGGGCGGCCGCGTCGGACGCCAGATAAATGACAGCCCCGGCGACGTCAGCGATGGTGCCGACCGTACCCATGGGGATGCGTTCGATCACCCCGCGTCGGTACTCGGGGTCGTCGAGTCGTTCTGCTGTTCCCGGGGTGTAGATGAAGGTCGGCGCGACCGCGTTGACCGTGACGCCGAGCGAGCCCCATTCCAATGCCAGCACTCGCACGAGTTGGTTCGCGGCACCCTTCGACGCGCAATACACCGCGTGATCGCGGATGCCGACGAGCGATGCTTGGGAACTGATCGCGACGATGCGTCCCGAGCCCTGCGCGAGCATGACCTTGCCGGCTGCCTGCGCGGTGAAGAAGAGTCCCTTGGCGTTGACGTCCATCATGTCGTCCCAGTCGGCCTCGGTCACGTCGATCGCTGGGTGGTTCGCTCCGAGTCCAGCATTGGCAACGAGGACGTCGATGCGTCCGTGCTGCTGCATGATCTTGTCGAACGCAGTGCTGATCGACGAGACGTCGGAGACGTCCATCACATGGCCCGAGGCGCGTCCGCCCTCGGTGATGACCTCCTCGGCGATGGCGTCTGCCTCGTCCTGGGAGCGCGCGGTGAGTGCGACGGTCGCGCCGGCGGCGGCGAGCGCGTCAACGAGGCCCCGACCGATGCCCCGGCTCGCGCCGGTGACCACCGTGACGGTTCCTTCGAGGGAGAACGACGGAAGATGCTCGGAGTCCTTCTCTCAACATTCGTGCACTGAGGTGCATCGCACGGTGTTCAGTCCGGAACCAGCAGGAGAAGGCGCTGGCGTCAGCGCCGCTATCGTTGTGCCCATGCTCGAAGAAGCCGACGGGTTGACCATCGGCCACTGGGAACTTGCGCAGAATGTCTCGGAGTGGATCGAGGTCCTCGCGATTTTCGTCATCGCCGTTTCGGTGGTCATCGCCGTCGTCATTGGCGTCCGCGCCGCGTTCGTCGTCGGTCCTGTTGCCGGGATTGAGGCGGTCAAGCGGCAAGTCGGACGCGGGCTTCTCCTCGGGCTTGATCTGCTCATCGCAGCTGACATCATTCGAACTGTCACGCTTGAGCCGACACTCGAAAACGTTGCGGCGCTCGGTCTCCTCGTCATCGTCCGAACGTTCCTCTCCTGGTCGATCGTTGTGGAACTCCGGGGCCGGTGGCCGTGGCAACTCGAGCAACGAACGTCTGGCGAGGACAAAGTCGAAAAGTGAACGTCGGCCTGGCCTGACTTGGTCTGTCAGACGAGGTCAGGTTCGCCGGCCGCCGCTGAATCTTTCGACGCTTCCCAATCACGCCGCACGCGTTGGTACAGAAACCCGAGCAGCGCAGTGGTGATGACGAGCGAGACGAGGATCGACAGCAGTGGTTGATCGCCGATTGCCGTCGAGACCAGTGCTGACGAGACGCAGGCGAACGCCGCCCACGCAACTCCGCCGATCGCATTCCAGAGCAGAAATCGTGGATAGGGAAATTGGGCCAGACCCATGGTCGCTCCCACCACAAACCGCACGCCGGGCACGAACCGCCCGAACACGATCAACATTGGTGCCTGATCCTGCAGCATGGCGAACGTCTCAGCGACCTTCTCGTTGCGCTCGGCTTGTGCGACACGCTTCGACATGAATTTGCGCAGCACCGTCCGCGAGATCCAGTACAGGATCGAGTCACCGACGATCGCCCCCGCGGAGCCAGCGACGATCAGTCGCCAGATCTCGATGTTCGAACCCTCCTGTGTCGCAAGAACCGAGCCGGTGTTGAGCAGCGACTCGCTCGGGAAAATCGGGACAACGGCGTCGAAGCTGACGAACATGAACACGAGGGCGTACGGGTGGGCGAGTCCATCCAGATCGATGTTGGCGACTGCGCCCGAGATTGCCGCGACGAGCCATGCGATACCGACGACGGCGAATCCTCCCGCGATAATCCATCGAAGCCGAGGGATCTTCCACTGTCGAGTCTCAGGCACCGCAGAACTCATGTCGTGTGGCCGCGTGCGTTCCTGTTCATCACTCGGAACATAGATCTGCTGCCACTCGGAACCCGAGGTTCCCCGCGGATGAATCCGGCGTGTTGGAGCTCCGCGCGGAGACCCGGTACCGGTGGCAGTACGAGTCGTGGCACATATAGGACCCTCCGCGCATCACCTTCGCTTCGCCTGATGGCGGGCCGTGCGGGTTTGCCCGAGGACCGGTGACATGAAATTCAGTGTGGAACCAGTCGTTGGTCCACTCCCAGACGTTGCCGGCCATGTCGTGCAGGCCGAACCCGTTGGGCTGGAACGCATCGATCGGCGAGGTTCCGATGTAGCCATCCTCAGCGGTGTTCTCAACGGGGAACGAACCCTCGAAAATGTTGCACATCGTCTGATCGTCGGGTGCGAACTCGTTGCCCCACACGAATCGTTGCTGGATGAGCCCGCCACGCGCAGCCATCTCCCACTCGGCCTCGGTCGGGAGTCGCACGCCTGCCCACGCGCAGTACGCCTGCGCGTCGGCCCACGTCGTGTGAACGACCGGATGGTCCGACAGTCCGTTGAGGTTCGACTGTGGGCCGGCGGGATGTGCCCAATCCGCGCCGTACACCTGACGCCACCATGGAGTCGCAGCGACGCCGCGGGTATCGGGAAAGTCCTCAGGAAGAAACAGATGGAAGACGAACGACCACTCGAACCGCTCGGCTTCGGTCCGGTATCCGGTGTCATCGACAAACGCTGCGAACTGCCGATTGCTCACTGAATACTTGGCGATGCGGAAGGCGTCGAGGGTGATCTCGCGCGCTGGACCCTCGCCGTCGCCGGGGTATCGATAGTCCTCGTTCGTCCCCATGATGAAGGCGCCGCTCGCGATGTCGACGAAGTCGTCGTCGTGGACGCCGCCCGGACCTGGTGTCCTCTGTGCGGTTGCATCCTGAGCCTCCGATGACGTGCCCTCGCCCCGACTGGGGGCGCAGCATGGGTCGGGGGCTGACTCGCTTTCGTTTGTCACCGAGACGACCCTACTTGTGTGCCGCCAGCAGTCACAGGGTTACTCCATCGTCTCGGACGGCGACGATTGGGTCGCTCTCGTGATCGGTGTTGGTCGCTCATCGGCTGGCGGGCCGATCTATCCTCGCAACTGTGAAGTTCCCAATTCTCAGACCTCGATCGCTCTTTCGGCGGGAGACGGCGAAGGATGACGCAGTGGCGGGGCTTGTTCTCGGCGTGGAGAGTATTCCCGACGGCCTGGCAAGTGGCCTGCTGGCCGGTGTCAACCCGGTTGCCGGGCTCTACGGTTATTTGTACGGGATGATCGGCGGGGCGCTGTTCACGAGCACTGCGTTCATGACGGTGCAGGCGACCGGAGCGATGTCAATCATCGTTGCCGACGTCGATCTCGCCAGCCGCGACGACCCAGCACGTTCGTTGTTCACGCTCACGATCTTGACCGGCGTGGTGATGATCATCGCGGGGCTGTTGCGGCTGGGTTCGTTCCTGCGGTTTGTGTCGAATTCGGTGATGACGGGTTTTGTTACCGCCGTTGGCATCAACATCGTGCTGGGCCAACTCAACGACTTCAGCGGCTACGACGCGCAGGGCAGCAACCGGGTGATCCGGGCATTTGACCTGCTCTTCAATCTCGACAAGGCCGAATTTGGCCCGGTTGTCGTCGGCACGGTCACCATCATTCTGATCGTCGGTTTGCAACGCACCCGGCTCGGAGCGCTCGGCATGGTCGTTGCGGTGGTCGCCGGTTCGGCCGTCGCTGCAGTGTTCCAGAGTGCAGATCGCGACATCGTGCTCGTCCGCGACATCGCCGACGTGCCCAGTTCGCTTCCATTCATCCAGCTTCCCATCATCTCCGAGGTTCCGTACCTGCTGATTCCGGCGTTGTCGCTGGCATTCGTTGGTCTTGTGCAGGGCGCTGGCGTGTCGGCCGGGTTTCCGAACAATGACGGGAGTCTGCCCAGTAATTCGCAGGACTTCGTCGGGCAGGGCGCCGGGAACATCCTGGCCGGCTTGTTCCAGGGCACGCCGGTCGGAGGCTCAATGTCAGCGAGCGCCATTGTCAGCGACGCCGGTGCGCGGAGCCGAACGGCGCTGTTCTTCGCAGGGCTCGTCATGGCAGTCGTGCTGCTGGCTTTCGCGTCGCTGGTCGAGTTGATCGCTATTCCGTCGGTCGCGGGGTTACTGATCGTGGTTGGCGTCGGCACGATCAAACCCGCCAAGGTGCGGACGGTCGCGCTCACCGGCAAGGTGCCGCTCACGGTGATGTCGATCACGTTGTTGCTCACGCTGATCATCCCGTTGCAGTTCGCCGTGTTAGTCGGCGTGAGTCTCTCGGTCTTGCTGTTTGTGATTCGCCAGTCGTCTCGACTCGTCACCTTCCGTCTCGAAATACGTGATGACGGCCGAGTCCGCGAGGTCGAACCGCCGTCTGAGCTCCCGCCGGGCGAGGTAGTTGTCCTGCAGCCGTTTGGTGCGATCTTCTTCGCGACGGCGTCTGTTCTCCTCGAGCAAATGCCGACGGTGACGCCGGCATCGCGACACTCCGTCGTCATCTTGCGCATCCGCGGCTCCGATGACGCGGGGGCCACCTTCCTTGACATTCTTGGTCAGTACGCACGAGCGCTCCGTGATGCGGACTGCAAGCTCATGATCGTCACGAACAACCAACACGTCATCGACCAGATTGACGAACGGATGGTCACCCAGGCCATCGACATCAAGAACGTTTACCGCGGCACCGAGTACGTCGGAGAAACGGTGCGCCAGGCGTACGACGATGCTGTGGAGTGGGTCGCTCAGCACATCGCTGAATCAACTGAGACCGTCGAGACCGCCGAGACTGGATCGACTTCCGAGACCGTTCCCACATCGCATCGCTCCGGTCACGAAGACACGCCAAGCGACCAACTCGCACTCTGAGGACTGAGTCGGCGGAGTGCGATAGCGCTGTGCTGCAGAGCGCTCAGTCGACGCTGACGAGTTCGGCGACGGGGGCGCCTTGCGTCGCGGCGACGGCGTCGCCATACACGAGGTTCATGGCAATGGCTGCGAGCGGGGCAACGAGGATGTAGAGCAGCGTGACCAGTGCCGAGAAGGCCCACAGCGGAATTGAGGCGGCCCCAACGAGCAGGAGGAGCGACAACCCCATCACCGTGACGAACACCATGCCGTTGATCGCGGTTGCTGCGAACGCAGTGTGGAGCCAACGGCCATGGACGAGTTCGGTACTGCGCTGCAACGAGCCGCGAGCATCTGTTTCCTCGTGCACGATCACTTGAGGCATGAGTTGGTAACGCACGATCTGGCGGATGCCCCACGGGATTCCGATGATGCTGACCATCAGGATGACAACGGTGGCGTACGTGCGGATGAATGCTTTGAGCAGCGTGGAACGGCGCGCCCAGGTCACGCGGGTGGCGTCGCGCAGCCCACCGCTCGTGCGATTGGCACCGCGCAGGAACTCGGCGACCAATGCACTCACGCCCACGAAGGCGGCGAGGTTGACTGCCCCGCCCGCCAGCGCGGCCATGAAGAGATTCGTGCCGCCCGAGGGTCGCGCCAGTTCGATGAATTCGCCGACGAATGGAATCAATCGGGCAAAGACGGCGATCGCAGCGGCAAAAGCCGCAGCGGGGAGGTAGAGCAACCCCAGGGCGATGAACAACAGCGGCGACCCCCGGTACGTGACCAATGCGGCGCGGATGATCTGGCCAACGCGGCGGCGGCGGCGCAATGGCTCGGCGGACACGCGGGTCCAATCTGTCCGGCCTGCGATGAACTTGAGCACGGAAAAGATGATGAGGAATCCGATGATTGCTGCTGCGGGTGACACCGTGAAGGTGATCAACGCGTTGGAGCCGGCCGCGACGACACCGCAAAATGCTTCGACGACCGTCGCTCCCTCAGAGTCGCCTGCAGGGATCACGACGCTCGATGGTCGCAACTCATCGAACCAAGGCAGCGGGTCGAGCCAACGATCCTTGCTAGCTGGTCCCGTCGGGCCATTAAACGGGCCTCGTTGGCGCTCACCCCACCGGCCCTCAAAGGACACCCATGCGAGCGGGTCGTCGGGGTCGTCGACCGCATCGGGGAGCAGCACGACCTCTGGTGAAATCGAGTCAGATGGACCCGAGGTGTCGTCACAGCCGAAGCCCTCGGATGCGCCGCGCCCGAGGAAGACCGCTGCGCCGAAGTAGCTGGCATGGGAACCAGCCGAGGAGTAGACCAGCGGGTGGTCGCCGTCGCGCTCAAGCTTGTTCGAGTCCCAGGTGGCGCGTTCGCCGCCTTCATGTTGCGAATAGCCGATCTCGATTGGAGTTGCGGCCAGCGCCTCGTCAATCGACGAGGCATCGAACAGAAGCGATATGCCTTCCCAGTCGCTCTCGTGTTTGTTATTCCAGTCGTTGTAGTACCAGTAAGTCCAGTACTGCACGACGAGCTTGCCTGGTGCGTCGGATGGCTGCACGATGTGCGCGTAGACCGTGGCAGGCTCGTCAGCGGTGTACTTGTTGAAGTCGCGTTCATAAATGCACTCGGGTGACAGCGAACTTCCTGGGAAATCGAGGAAAAATCCTTCCCCAAGGTCAAACAGGTCGGCGGCGCTTGGTGCCCACGTCACGATGGGGTCATCGCGGCCGACTTGGCGCAGCGCCACCTCCGGGTTGTCGAGCACGATGTCGACGGCGGACGGTCCATACGGTTCACCCTCACTGTCGCAGTCTTCAGATTGCTGTTTGACCATGATGATCGGCGCGAACCGCTCAACGAGTTGTTGAGCAGAGTCCTCAGACTGAGCTTGAGCCGGACCGGCCCCGAGATAAAGCAAAGCAACGCTGAGAATCAGGGCAGCGAGAAAGCCCGATGCAACGCGGCGAGCGTCACGAGGGCGAGGAGTATTCGCTACAGAAGAACTTTCGTCTGCTTGGTGCCGGAATGGCGACGTCAGTTGCAACTTGGACTTCCTCTCGACCTGGCGCAACGGACAAGCCACTTGCGCACGGTTGAACAGTAGTCGCCTCTCCCCGCTACGCGGCCTTCCTGGCGATGAGCATCCCCGGTGTCTAAGGGTGCTTGGGCTTCGGTCGGCGTGCAGTCGCGGTGTACCGCTCGTCGCCAGGAATAGCGTCAAGTGCAACTGACGTGAAGCCAGCGGTTCTAAGACGCTGATTTAGTTCAGCTCGGGTAAACGGCCACATTGTGACCGGGTATGACCGAAGGGTGGCGTGATTACCGTCAATGAAAATTGGTGCTATCTCAAGCAGGTGTGGGTCGCCGAACGCCTCAGGAACGTGCCAGGAGTAGGTACGCACGCAGCGTGTGCCATTGCGCTCAACGATGTCTGGCTCGATCTCGACTCGACTGCCCATTTCGTGCACGAGTTCCCAGTCGTGGGTATCGAGAACGAGTATTCCGCCAGGAGTAAGGATCGAGCGGAAAGCTTTAAATGCGTCGATAGCCGCCTCAGCGTCGGGTGCGTGCGCGATCGAGTTGCCAGTGCAGAAGATCGCGTCGAACCGCTCGGGCTCGAATTTGGTTGGAAGGTCTGCCCACGTGCTGGTGATGACGTCAGACCGATCGACTCCTGCGGCTTCGAGGCGGTGACGGGTCACGGCGACCATCTCTGTGCTTGCATCGGAGGCGGTGACGTTGAAGCCACGTCGCACAAGCGCTGTGGCATCGACGCCAATCCCGCACGCAGCGTCGAGAACGCACGCCCCCAGCTCAAGTGACGACATCGCCGCTCTGACCCCGGGTGTGTCACTGCCGAGGAACAGAGCGACGTCGTCGAAGTACCAGTGGTAATCAGTGGCCAAGGACCGGTACTGGTCCTCGGTCATGTCAGCCGAGAAGCTTGGCCTTTTGTGCAGCAAACTCCGCGTCAGTCAGCACGCCCTGATCGTGGAGTTGACCGAGCTGTGTGAGCTGGGCCATGAGGTCCGGTGCGGCGGCAACTGGTGCCGGAGGGGCAGCAGCAGCGGCAGCGGCGGCGGCAGCAGCCTGAGAGTCAGCGAGGCCCTGATCGTAGGCTGATTGCTGAGCGGCAGCAGCTTGTTGCTGGCCCTCGTTGAACTTCTTTGTCTGTCGGGCGCTCACACCGCCGGCAACGGCAGATGCCGTGCCTGCAACCACTGCGGTCCGACCCACGGTTCGGACTACTCCTCCACGTCGGCGACGCATCATGACTGAACTCCTGTTTCTGTAATTGTTGTTGTGGTCATCATCCCTCCAGGGATGCTTCTAGGGCATCGAGTTCGTCGAGCGCTCCAATGATTGATTGCACCGGAATCCGGCCGCTGTCGACGACGACTCCGCCGCCCTCGCGAAGCGCAATCGCGAACGGCGCCGCCCAGGTGTTCTCGAACACGAGCATGATCGCTCGTGTGTCAACTTCCATCGCCTCACCGGCGGCGGCGACGTCGTCGTCGCCGAGAATGCCGGTCTCGAAGCCGTCAAACACATTGATGTGAATGGCTTCGTCGCCGGGCAGATCTGAGATCTCGATTGCCTGCACCGAACCATCGGAAAGCTTGCGGATGAACATCACGTCGAGGATGGTGATCACGCCACGGTCGACGAGGTCGAAGAGCGGCGGCGCTGCCTTACCGGTGAACGGTTGGTCGAACTCGATCAACATCCAGTCGATCGGTCCCATCTCTCTCATGTCATCTGTCACGTGTCACGTCCTATCATGTCGAGTGCTGTCGGGAGAATCTAACACCGGCGCTTGAAGGCGGCGATTCACGATCGTCCGTTTGCTGCGACCTGGTGTGCGCGTGCGA
>NZ_CAXCAM010000072.1:0-9339 GCF_963980585.1 uncultured Ilumatobacter sp. | reverse complement strand
TCGGGTACGTCGGGTACGTCGGGCGATGATGTGATCTCCGGGGCCTCGGTCGCGTCGGTCACCGTGACCAGGGAGCGCCCACAGTTCTGGCAGAACTTCTGGCCGTTCTCGAGGTGGTGACCACACGATGGGCAATACATGGTCGCGACTGTAGGAGATCAGGCCGTCCGACCATGTTCGTTGTGTGGTGCGACCACGATGAGACCACCTGAATCGGTCCCGTCGTAGAAGAATGTGCTCATGACCGGTCGGTTCGCGCCCTCTCCGACCGGAGAACTGCACCTCGGAAACCTACGGACGGCTGTGGTTGCCTGGCTGTCAGCCCGAGCGGATCAGCGATCATTCCTTGTCCGCATGGAAGACCTCGACATCGTTCAGGCCAAGCCGGAGCACGCAGCAGCACAACTCCGCGACCTTGCGGCGATTGGCATCGACTGGGATGGCGATGTCGTCCTCCAGAGCGAACGATTTCACCTTTATCAAGAAGCACTCGAACGGCTCGGGGCCGACGGGTCGGTGTACGAGTGCTACTGCAGCCGACGCGACATTCGCCTGCAGATCGAAGCTGCGTCGAGTGCTCCGCATGGTCCACCCGGGTCGTATCCGGGTACTTGTCGCGACCTGACCGACGCCGAACGAGAGGAACGACGGGCCGCTGGCCGGCCGCCTGCATTGCGGCTCCGCACGATGGGTGAGACGTACGAGTTCGTTGACCGACTTGTGGGCCGCTCAGCGGGACCGGTTGATGACGTCGTGCTCCGCCGCAACGATGGCGTCCCCGCCTACAACCTGGCCGTTGTGGTCGATGACGGACTGCAGTCGGTGACCGACGTTGTGCGCGGCGACGATCTGCTCGCTTCGACACCTCGCCATCTGATGTTGCAACGTCGCCTCGGGATCGACACGCCGAGCTACCTCCACATTCCGCTGGTGAACGGCAGCGACGGGGAGCGACTGGCGAAAAGCCACGGTGCCACCACGCTCCGCGAACTGCGGGATGCCGGAACGACGACGGCCGATGTCGTCACATGGATCGCCCGTTCACTCGACCTCGCGACGGCGACCGAGACGCCGAGCCTCGATCAACTTGTCGGGAGGTTCGATCCCGCTGCCTTGCCACGCCGCGCGGTGGAAGCTCCGGACTTCATCCGCCGCCGTTGAAGCCATCGCTCCCTGGTCAACGCGTCGCCGAGCGTTTTCACGCTGGACGACAAAATTGTGAAAACTGAGCGAAAGTGGCCGTGTATGCAATCCGCCGGCACGGCACCCCAAGTATCATCGGACCCTGTGGCTCCTGCTGAACGTCGAACTGCGCGCATTGGATGCGGCATTGTCTTCGGCTTGGTCGCGCTCGTCGGTTGCTCAACAGCGTTGACGAGCGGCTCTGGCAGCGATGCGGCAATCCCCCCCGAGACGACCGCGTTGCCCACGACCGTCGCACCGACGACGACGATGCCGCCCACCACGACCATGGCACCGACGACGACGATGCCGCCCACCACGACGATCGCGCCCACCACCACGACGACCCTGCCGATCAACGTCATCGAGGTCCCCGTGCTGGATCCGCCGCTTGCGGCCATCGGCACCAGCAGCGGTGGCGAAGCAGCTCGCGTGCAAAACCGTCTCATGGAACTGGGTTTCTGGGTCCAGTCCGCTGACGGCGATTACGGCCTCACCACGCGTCAAGCCGTCATGGCCTTTCAGAAGTACATGGGCTTCGACAACCCCGACGGCAAGGTCGATGAGCAATCTGCTGCAGCGCTCACGAACATGGATCTCCGCCCGGTCGCCCGGGCCAACTCCGGCACGCTCGTTGAAGTCGACAAGGGCAAGCAGCTGCTCTTCTTCGTCATCGACGGTCGCACCGAATACATCCTCAACGCTTCCACCGGCAACGGTGAGGCCTACGAAGAGCCTGACCAGAACTCTCCCGGTGAGATCCAGCGCGGTGTGTCACTGACCCCGAGCGGCCTCCACGAAGTGAACCGTGAACGGCCCGAAGGCTGGTGGGAGGGCGATCTCGGCTCCATCTACCGGCCGAAGTACTTCGTCGGCGGTGTTGCCGTGCATGGCTCGAACTCGATCCCGAACTACCCGGCCTCACACGGTTGCGTACGGGTCAGCGTGCCGGCCATGGACTGGGTGTGGGAGTCAGGCATCATGCCGCTCGACACCCCGGTCTGGGTCCACGACGGCGCCTGATTCCGTCCGGATCAGTCAATCCCGGCGTCGCCCCGTCCGTCGCATTACTGCCTTCAGATCCGGGTCAAGCCCTGCTGAGCTGGCAGAATCCTCGGATGCTTCCTGGTGTTGGGTCTGTTCGTCCTTGGGCTGATCCGGGGGTGATCGAGCTCAACCGGCTGCCGATGCGGGTGCCGTCGACGGCATTCCCGACTGCAGCAGAGGCGCGCAAGAACGCACAGGTTGACAACGGTGACGCCTCGCCCTGGCGCCGCTCGCTCAACGGCAAGTGGAACTTCCGTCTCTTCGACAACCCTGATTCGATACCGGCCAACGCCGTGATCAAGCCGCCGTCAAAGTCGTGGACTCGTGTCACTGTGCCCGGCAACTGGACGATGCAGGACACCGGCGACCTCCCGCAGTACACGAACGTGCAGATGCCGTTCGACGGGCCGCCACCGTCGTTGCCGGACAAGAACCCGACCGGGGTCTACCGGCGACCGTTCAAGGTGCCGGCGAGCTGGGACGGCCGCCAGATTGTCCTGCACATCGGTGGCGCAGAAAGCACGCACATCCTGTACATCAACGGTCGCTGGGTGGGATACGGCACCGACAGTCGACTGGCCAGCGAATACGACATCACTGATTTCGTCGAGCGTGGCGACAACGACATCGCGGTTGTCGTCTCGAAGTGGAGCGCACAGAGCTACGTCGAAGACCAGGACCAGTGGTGGATGGGCGGTCTGCATCGCGAAGTGTTCATCGAGGCACGCGGTGCCACGCACATCGACAACGTCATCTGCAATGCGGCCTACAACCACGTCGAGGGTTCCGGCCGGCTCGACGTCACCGCCATGGTCGGCGGGTTTACCGCACCGACCGCGGGCTGGAGAGTGAAGACGCGCATCGAGTCGCTGAACGGCAAGCAACTCGCCAAACCAGTCACCGGCAAGGTTCCTCACGCCTACTACGTGCCGATGCGTTTCTTCGGCCACAAGGTTGAGGCCTCGTTCAGCTTGGCTGATATCGAGCCGTGGTCGGCCGAGTCGCCGAGGCGCTACCGCGTCATCTGTGAACTGATCGACCCTGACGGACAGGTTGTCGAGGCGCACGCGCAGGTAGTCGGCTTCCGCTCGACGGTGATCAGTGGCAACGAACTGTTGATCAACGGCCAGCCAGCATGGATCTTTGGTGTCAACCGCCACGATCACCACCCCACGCGAGGCAAGGCGGTCACGCTCGACGATATGCGGGCCGACCTCCTTGCGATGCGGCGACACAACATCACTGCCGTCCGCTGCTCGCACTATCCGAACGATCCACGTCTCCTCGACCTCTGCGATGAAATCGGTCTGTACGTCATCGACGAAGCGAACCTTGAGGCGCACCAGTACAACACGAGTCTTTGCAACGACCCCGCCTGGCGCACCACCTGGGTGGCTCGCGCTTCGCGCATGGTCGAACGCGATCGCAACCACGCCAGCATCATCATGTGGTCACTCGGCAACGAGGCCGGGTACGGCCGCAATCACGACGCGCAGGCCGGATGGGTCCGCCACGCTGACCCAAGCCGTCCGCTGCATTACGAGCCCGCTTCGTTCCATGACGGCTGGCTCGACGGCGGCCGCCACGCCAGCGACGTCGTGTGTCCGATGTACCCGACTCATGAAGACACCGCTGCCTACAGCGGCGACCGCCCATTCATCATGTGTGAGTACAGCCACGCGATGGGCAACTCGAACGGATCGATCGCCGACTACTGGGACACGATCACGTCGACGCCCGGCCTGCAGGGCGGCTTCATCTGGGAGTGGAAGGATCACGGATTGCTCGCCACCCTGCCGAGCGGAAAGAAGGGCTACGCGTACGGCGGCCAGTTCGGCGAACTCATCCACGATGGCAACTTCGTCGCAGACGGCTTGATGTCGGCCGACCTCACCCCGCACCCCGCGATTCAAGAAGTCGAGTGGGTGTACCGCCCGGTGACGGTGGAGAAAAAGGGTACGAAGCTCAGCATCGCGAACCGCCGCAGCTTCACCGACCTGTCCGACCTTGCCGCTCGCTGGCAGCTCAATATCGGCGGACTGGTCACAGCGTCTGGCACGCTCGACGTGCCGACGGTTGCGCCGCACTCGGCGATCAAGGTTGCGCTGCCGTGTGCGCTGCCAGAGGATCCGGACGCTCATCTCAGCATCGTCTGGACGCAGCGCACCGCGACAGCGTGGGCTCCTGCTGGCAAGGTTGTTGCGTGCGATCAGATGCAGCTCCGCGCACCGAAATTCGCGCCGCTGCCGAAGTCGACCGGGATTGGTGCTCGGAGCGCAGTGAGCAAGTTGCTCGCCGCGCCGATTGAACTCTCGATTTTCCGGGCACCGACCGACAACGACGGATACAAGTTGATGCCGGACATGACCAAGCAGCACGGCATCGGCGGCAAGGCCCTCACGTCGTGGCAGGAACGCGGCATCGACTCCACGCCAGCCGAAACGTTTGTGGATCACAACCACCGTGTCGATGTACTTGCCGACGGGAGTGAGGTCCATCATCACGTGGTCGAAGTTCCCGACTCGCTTGATGACCTTGGTCGCGTGGGCGTCAGCTTCCAACTCAAGTCTGGCTTCGATCAACTCCGCTGGTTCGGACGCGGCCAGCTGGAGAACTATCCGGACCGCAACCGTGGCGCGATGGTCGGTACCTGGGAGTCCGGCGTGGACCCCGAGCCGTACCTCGTACCGCAGGAGTTCGGCTTGCGCACCGACTGCCGCTGGTTCGAGTTCATCAACTCATCGTCTGGCGCTGTCGTGCGACTCGACGTGCTCCGGCCGACGTCGATGCACATTTCCGCCACGCGATTCACCGCAGCCGATCTCTACGCTGCCGGACACGAAACCGACCTCACGCCACGCAAGACGCTCGTCGTGCACGCCGATGTCGCGCACCGCGGGATTGGCACGGCGAGCTGTGGACCCGACGTCCTCGATCGCTACGAGATCCCGACCGGACGCCATACCTTCAGCTACCGCCTGTCCGTCAAGTAGCCACAGACAGGGTCAACAGGCAGACGCCATCGTCGGCGACTGAGTTACAGCTGCTCCCGGCCCCGACGTAACTCGGTGCCGAGGGTTTCTTCGGTGAGGTTGTCGATGCGGTCGCCGATCCAGTCGAAGAGGCTCTGCGATGCAATTGCCTGGAACGTCAGCCAGACAATGAAGAGCAGGGTCGCGAGCGCGAGGGCGACTTTCACCCAGCGCAACATTGTGCTGGTGTATTCGGTGATGAGTGGCGTGAAGCTCCGTACCGCGGTGTTGGCTCGCTGGGAGAACTCGTTCGCCGCCCGATCGAGTTCCTGCCGGGCGACGGTGCGCACCTCGGCGATGATTTCCTGGGTGTCCTGGCGGCTGTAGCCCCCGTACTGCTGCTGGCCAACCTGCTGGCCCTGACTGATCGGCGCGTGATGCACCATGTCCGCCTCGGCGCGCGTCAACTCCGCTGTGCTGGGCGGTGCTCGTCGGATGTCGGTCCAGTCCAAACCGTCCCACCAGCGCAGCCGCTCACGGCCGTCGGGGTCGGGGTACCACCCCTCCCGTGGAGCATCGATGATGCGCATTGTCAGCTGCCGCCGCTGCGGTGCTCGGCTCGGTCAGGCTCGGGCAGCTCGACCCGCTCGTTGTCTTCCGGAATCGCCAAGCCGTCCTTCGGGCGCACGTCGTCGCCTGACTCGTCGGGCCGAATCGTCTCGGCCAACGCTGCCACGGTTCCCAGCAAGCCTGAGAACTCCACGGGGATGACCATCTTGGTCGCCCGGCCGTCGCCGATTTTCTCGAGCGCCGAGAGGTACTCAACGGTGAGCACGTTGTTGTCAGTGTGGGCTTCCTTGATACCGGTGAGGCGCGCTTTGGCTGCCAGGCCCTCGCCCTGGCCGAGCATTTCAAGCCGGATCTTGTTGGCGTGTGCCCGGAGCTGGATGGCTTCTGATTCGCCCTGCGCGTCAAGGATCGCTGCTTCCTTTCGACCGGTGGCGGAGAGCACGGCTGCCTGCTGCTCGCCGTCGGCCCGGGCAATCGCTGCTTCCTGGTAGCCCTTGGCCTCGGTGACCGTCGCTCGGCGGTCGCGCTCGGCGCGCATCTGGGCGTGCATTGCGGACACGATGTCCGGCGGCGGGTCGATGCGCTGGATCTCGACACGAACGACTCGAACGCCCCACTTGTCAGTGGCATCGTCGAGTACTTCTCGGAGCTGAGTGTTGATGGTGTCGCGCGACGTAAGGGCCCGGTCCAACTCCATGTCGCCGATGAGGTTGCGGAGGTTGGTCTGGGCGAGCTTGGTGATGGCCGTGAAGAAGTCGGCGATGTTGTAGACGAGGCGCTGGGGATCGGTGGCTTCGTAGTAGACGACGGCGTCGACGGACACGACCACGTTGTCGGCGGTGATGACTTCCTGCGGCGGGACGTCGACGACTTGCTCACGCATGTCGATCAGCTGCATCGTTTCGATGAAGGGCATGATCAGGTTGAGACCCGGCTCGCGGGTGGCTTTGTATTTGCCGAGACGCTCGACCAGACCGCGTTGGTACGGGCGCACGATTTTGACCGCGCCGACGAGCACGGCGATGCCGATCAGCGCGATGACGCCGACGACGATGGCAATCGGATTCATGAAGGATCTCCCTGGGGTGGTTTCGAATTGGGTTGCTGTAGCGGCGGCCCGCTGGGGGGAGCGCTCGTTGGCGGATGAGCGAGGGCTTCGACCCGGACGCGCGTGCCGTGCATCTCGGTGATGCGCACCTTGGAGCCCTCGGTGATGATGAGGCGTCCGTCGCTCAACGCACTCCACACTTCGCCTTCGACCTGGACTCGGCCCTTGCGGTCGGTGTCGTTGGGGTCGATGGTGGCCGTGACGATTGCCGTCATGCCGACGAGTCGGTCGGCGCCGACGCCGGGCGACATTTCGTTCTCGCCGGCGAACTTCATGACGCGCTTGTACAGCAGAATCCAGATCAGTGCGCCGCCGCCGATGAAGACGGCCCATTGGATCTCGATGGAGACGTCATAGAAGCCGAGCAGCGCTGCGGCGAAGGCGGATACTGCGAAGGGCAGCAGTACGAAGGCTCCGGCGAGCACGGTGAGCTCGATGGTGGCGAAGGTGATGCCAACGGCGAGCCAGACCCATGGCCACACGTTGAGGTCGATTCCCAGGTCAAGTACTGCGGAAACCATGGGCAGAACACTACTCCGCCCCCCGACCGAAGCGAGTTCGAAGGGCCGTGTGTCAGGCGCGGTGGATCCGGAGGGGAGTCTCCGTCGGCGACGTGAGGCAGGCGCCGGTTTCGCAGTCGAATCGCCACCCGTGGAGGGTGCAGACGAACTCACCGTCTTGAACCTCGCCGAATGCTTCGAGGTCAGCGTCGCGGTGCGGGCAACGTCGTTGCACGATGTAGTCGCCAATCTGGATATCAGGCTCGTCGCTGTGGTCGCCGCCACCTGCTGCAAGCTCGAGTTTGCGGACCACCTCGGCCTCGGCACGTCGCATCCGCTCACGGGACAACGATTTCAAGAAGTTGTAGACGTACTCGTTGAACTCGCCGTCACGCCAGGCGGTGAATCTGCACGACAGGAGCAGCGAGTTACTCCAGTCGACGGCGCGTTTCACGGCGACCGCTTCCACCAGGTCGCGTGGAATGTCGAAGCGGAAAGAGAACGGTTCACCATCGTGTGGGCGAACCTCTCCGTTTGGAAAGTCGACGAGAATGGCGAGGTCGCCGGCATTGATCAGCACGTTGGCGCCAACCATCGACCGCAACGTCGGCGCCATGTCGAGGAGTGGTTCCCACCAGCTCTTCAGCTCGGCGAGCAGGTCGATGTCGAGTGCTTGCCAGCCGGCCTTCATCTCGTCGAGCCACGGCAGCCAGTCGGCTTGATATTGCTCGAGGTACTCCCGCTTCTCGGAGAAGATGGCGGCAACATCGGCATCTGGCATCGGGTGGGTGGCGCCGATCGAGGACGGTGTGACCTCGATCGTGGTGCCGGGGATGTTGAGCACCCCCGTGAATCCGGCGTCGTCGAGCATCTGCAAGAAGACCGTCTGGTCGGGGAAGATCGATGCTTCGTCGCCGTCGATCATGTTGAGACCGAAGAGGTCCGGGTCGAGGAATGCCGGCGGCCCGGCGCTGGGCACGATTGCTCGGGCGCCGACTTTTTCGACGTAGCGCATGGCCCGGGCGAACTGTGCCTTGACCTTGGCTTGGCACTGCCGAAGCTTCTCGTCGTCGGGCATCTCGTAGACCATCGGATACCAAATGGCACCCGAGAACTGCAGCCAGTGGAGGTCGACGGGGCCGTGTGCGGCGAGCTGACCGAGGTCGTTGGTGCGACAGTCGTTCTGGTTGACGAGGATCGTGTCGTCGTGCATCACGACCAGTGCCGAGTCACCGCCGGGGCCATCGGTGATCGAGGACTCGATGTGGATCGCGACTTTCAAGCCTGGCGCAATTTCGAGTTCTTCGGTGTCGACGGTCTGCACGAAGTTGGTGAAGCCGTGTTTGGCGAGTGTTCGTCGCTGCTCGCGCGTCGGAAAGCCGGGGAGAAGAATCGGGATGTCGCGTCGTAAGTGTTGATCGAGCCAGGCCTCGTCGTGGTGATCTCCGTGGAGGTGCGAAACGTAGAGGAAGTCGGCGTTGTCGATCCGCTCACGAAGTTCATCGCTCAACTGATCGTTGCGGGGGAATGGGAACCAGCCGCCGAAGAACGCTGGCTCGAACCACGGGTCGCACAGAATCGACCCGGCCTCGGTCTCGATCAGCATCCCCGCATGGCCAAGAGAAGTTGCGCGCATCACCGCTCAGGCTACGTCCGCCAGAGGAACCCGAACAGGCACATCGTCCCGAAAACCGAAAGAGCAGCAGCCGACGCGTCGGCTACTGCTCTGACTCCTTCAGAGATTCAGGGTGATCCGGGGCGATCGCCGCGGATGGACTGAATCAGGCGACGGGTGGGTCGGTGAATTGCTGGCCTGCGCGCGAGACGTGCTCGGTCCAGGCGTTGCCGTCCCAGTAACGCAGTTCGTAGCGGCCCGACGGGTCGGCGTACCAACCGGCTGGCACGGTCGACGCGGCGGCGGCTGCCCCAGCGTCGGCGGCAGCTGCGGTTGCAGCATCGG
>NZ_CAXCAM010000071.1:0-9556 GCF_963980585.1 uncultured Ilumatobacter sp. | reverse complement strand
GGTTATCGATACAACCAGCGTTCAGCCTGACAGCGATCTGCACACCGACAAGCCAGCAGCGCGCTGGGTTTAAAAGTGGGGTTCGAGACGACACGCAACGTTGAGTTGCGCGACCGACGCCGTGTTCGGCAGCGACATGGTCGTTGAGATCAGTTCAGCAAGATCGGACGCATCGATCATCGTGGCGGAATCCTCGCCAAAGTCACTCGTCATGTCGGTCGCGATGAATCCAGGGCAGACCGACGTGACGCGAACGCCGTCATCCCAACCCGCCTGTTTCGTTGCCTCCGACAGAGCGAGCACAGCGTGCTTGGACATCGCATAGCCCGGTGCGAACGTTCCCATGACCCGCACACCGGACAACGAGGCGATGCTGACAACACGCCCGCTGCCGTCGGCGCGTAAATGTGGCAGCGCAAGTTGGATCATCCGAAACGGTGCCTTCACATTGACCGACCACAATGCGTCGAGCCCGTCTTCGGTGAGAGCTTCGAGCCCGGCGGTGTCGATGATCCCCGCATTGTTGACGAGACCGGACAGGGATCCGAATCGCTCGATGGTTGCGCTGACCCACTCGGCGTCGGTGCCGGGTTCGGTCGCGTCGTAGCGATGGCACAGCACCCTGTCGTCATCGCAACCCTCCATTGAATGGCGCAATGCTTCGATGTCGCGGCCGCCGACGCTGACGTTGTATCCGTCGCTGTGGAGCCGTCGTGCAATGGCGTTGCCCAGACCTCGATTCGCTCCGCTGATCATGATTGTTCTACCGGTCGGGTCAAGCATGACGCGACCGTAACCGACCCAGCTCGTCGGGAAACTGGCGGCGACGCAGTTCCAGCAGGCGAGGCGGGCTCCGGCTATCGAGCGACACGTCAGCGTCGCGCTCTGACGTGCGAAGATCATTCGAGCACACAGCCGGGGACCAACGTGCGCCCTGATCGACAAGGAAGAAAACACATGACTGGCAACCGAACCGCAGCTGTCGCTGCAGCCATGGATGACATCCGCCGCATCGAAGCCAATGTTGGCGTGACCACCAAGGGCGTCGAGGCCATTCGCGATCGGATCATCGAGCTGAGCCAACAACGCGACCTCTTCCCGCTCGAAGACTTTCCCTCCCCGACCGCCGAGGACGACTCGAACAGCTTCCTGTACCGCCTTGCTCAGGACACCGACGATCGGTTCGCCCTCTACGCCCAGTCGAGCAGCGGCCAGTTCGAGACACCGGTCCACAATCACACGACGTGGGCCGTGGTGGTCGGCTTTGACGGTCAGGAGCTCAACAAGTTCTTCGATCGAACCAGCGACGGTGTCACCCAAACCGATCGGCACATGGTCGAAGCCGGTACTGGCGTGGCGATGCTCCCCGACGATCTGCACTCGATTCACATCAACGGACAGGCTCTGAACTTCCACTGCTATGGCCTCGCGCTCGAACGACTTGATTCTCGTGAGTACTTCAGTCCCAGTGACAAGACGTGGAAGATCTTCAACAACGTCAGTGGCATCCGCGAGGCCCGCACCAGCTCGCACATCTGCTGATGGACGTCGATGCTCCGACGCTGAATCGGTGGCTCCAAGATGGTGACGAGTTGGCCGTCCTCGACGCACGTGAACAGGGGGTGTACTTCCGGTCGCATCTGTTTCACGCCGCCTGCATTCCACTTTCCCAGCTGGAGCTGGTGCTGCCGGGATCGGTGCCGCGCAGCGACACCAGAGTGGTGTGGTGCGACGATGGGAGCCACGACGAAACCGGCAGCACCCTCGCCCAGCGCGCGGCCGAGAAGGCTCAGGAACTCGGCTGGAGCAACCAGCATGTATTGGTTGGCGGCATTGGAGGCTGGGCCGCCAACGGAGGCGAGCTGTACTCAGGCGTGAACGTTCCCTCCAAGGCGTTCGGCGAGTTCGTTGAGCACACCTACGGCACGCCGCGCATCACCGCTGCGGAACTCAACACGATGATCGATGATGGTGCCGACATCGTGGTGCTCGACTCTCGTCCGCTCGAAGAGTTCCGCAACATGAGTATCCCGAGTGGCATTGATTGCCCTGGCGCCGAGCTGGTCCATCGTGTCAAAGAAGTCGTGACCGACCCCGAGACACTGGTGGTCGTGAACTGTGCCGGCAGAACACGCAGCATCATCGGGAGCCAATCGCTGATCAACGCCGGGCTCGAGAACAGCGTCGTGGCGCTTGAAAACGGCACGATGGGCTGGGAACTGGCCGGCTTCGATGTGGTTCGCGGCCACGATGTTCATGCACCAGATCCGGGCGCGACGAGCAAAGAATGGGCGATGTCCGCAGTGGCGGAAGTCGCCGAGCGGTTCGACGTCGGCCGGATCACGATCGACGAACTCGAACAGTGGCAAGCCGACACGACCCGCACGACGTACCTCTTCGACGTACGGACACCGGCGGAGTTCGAGGCAGGCCACCTCATCGGCAGCAGCAACGCCCCCGGCGGTCAGCTCGTGCAGGCAACCGACGAGTACGCAGCGACTCGAAATGCCCGACTCATTCTGGTCGACGACAATGGAGTGCGAGCCACCATGACGGCGAGCTGGTTACGCCAATTGGGGTGGAACGACGCGGTGGTCCTCGACGTCGATGTGCGCGAACTGGACGTGGTCTCCGGCAGGGTGGAGCGGCTGCCCGTGGAGTCGGCGCCTTCGATCACGGTGAGTGAATTGGGCGATCGTCTCAGCGCGGACGGTGTCGCGGTCCTCGATGTGGGGACCAGCCTGAAGTACCGGAAGAAGGGTCACATTCCAGGTTCGTTCTGGGGTGTGCGCAGCCGTTTGAACGCAGCCCGGGCTGTGGTCGGTGATGTGGAGACGTTGGTGATCACTTCAACCGATGGTCAACTCGCCAAGCTGGCCGTGCCTGACGCGCAGAAGGTGTGGCCCAATGCCTCGGTGCTGGCCTTGGCGGGCGGGAATCGGGCGTGGCGTCATGCCGGCAATGCAATGGAGTCTGGCTTTGAACGGCCCACGACCGAGCCCGACGACGTCTGGTACAAGCCGTATGACCACGACGGCCAGGCCGCTCCGAAGCACATGCAGGAGTACCTCACCTGGGAGATTGCCCTCGTGGATCAACTCGAACGAGATCCCACGGTGCGCTTCACGTCCTGGGCCTGAGTAAGCGTGAGCGTGCAGCAGACAACATCGGCAAGACTCTCCGATGTGGTCGTGCATTCGCTCATCGAGACAGAACGATTTGGGCAGCGTTATGCGGTGTCTGGCGAGGCAGCGCCGCGGACGGTGGAGCTTGAGGCACTCGGCAGCGACTATCGCGCGACTGGATATACGACGCGCGAGCAGGCGGACGACATCGGTCGGCTCCTTGAACTCGGGCCAGGCAGCGTGCTCCTCGACATCGGCGCCGGATGCGGATGGCCGGGCCTCTATCTGGCGACAACGCTCGGCTGCTCCGTGGTCAGCGTCGATCCGATCATGGAAGGTTGCAGTGCTGCTCTTGACCGGATCGGCAGCGATGACCTCGGACCCCGAGCACTCGCACTGCTCGGAACCGGCGAGCAGCTCCCGATCCGGTCGGGGTCGATCGACGCGATCGTGCACGCCGATGTGATGTGTTGACTGCCCAGGAAGCTCTCCGTGCTGAGAGCGTCTCGTCGGGTTCTGCGTCCGGGCGGCCGGCTGGCGTTCCATACGATCCAAGTGCCGCCGGGGCTCAGTGCAGCGAAGCGCCGGCGTGCAAGCTTGGTCGGGCCACCCGGGGTGGCGGTTCGGACGACCTATCCGAGCTTGCTCCGCTCAGCAGGTTTCATCGAGATTGACGAGGTCGATGTGACCGCTGAGTACCTCGCCACCCAGCGGCGCTGGCTCGCGGCCACGCTCCGGCACGAAGAGGGGCTGCGCTCAGTTCTCGGCGACGACGGAGTCCATGAAGGAATCGAGCGCCGGCGGCGCACGGTTGACGCGATCGAGGGGGGCTTGTTGTCGCGGACCCTGTATTCGGCCACTCGCTCACACCGATTGCGCTACGGACGCGACGCCCGGTCCAGCCCAAACCGGTGAGCTAGGAGGAATCGCGTGATTCGCTCGGAGTGGCATCGTTCACTGCGAGCGTTGATTCGATCTGGTCGAGGCGCTCAGCGAGGGTCGACTCGATCTGATCAAGACGCTCGACGAGCGTCGAGAGTGTCGAATCGAGACGAGTGAAGGGGTCAGTTTCTGGGGACGCCGCTTCGGCGTTGGCGCGTGCGGTCCGAACCCGTGCCGCCTCAATGAACGTTGAGGTCACTCTGGCTGTCACAACGGTGACGAGCCCGATGGCGGTGAGCATGACGACTGCCGCCACGGTTTTACCCACCGTGCTGATCGGCGTCGCATCGCCGTATCCGACCGTCGTGACCGTCTGGAGGGTGAACCAGAGCGCACTGCCGTAGGTGGGGTACTGACCGTGGTCAAAGACCCACATCATCAGCGCACCCAACAGAACGACCGCAACCGTCAGGCTGGTGATCATTTGGGTCGCGTGCCTCAACGACGACGGATTGTCATGGAATCGTTCATAGCCACGGCGGAGAATTCCCATGACCACATGGTCCCAGAGCGGGCCGCGCCGTCGCTGGATGGTGGCTGCGCTGGGCGGCTACTGGGTAGCTTCAGTAGTAAAATGGCGGCCGATGAGGTCAGCGCGAAGATGACGACATCCTTCAGAACCTTGTCGCCTCGAAAGGACCCGATTGTCATGAACCCAGACGTCAGCCAGCTCCCGCCGTTGGAGAACGATCTGAAGCGGGTCTTCGGATCGAACGCCACGATCGCCCCGCTCACTTCGACAGAACGGCTCGGCCGCCGCGTCGCCGGCATCGATCTGACCGAGCCGTTGACGCCGAGCCAGGCCGCGCTGTTGGTGGCATTGGTCGACTGGCACCGCATCGTGTCGTTCCCCACGCAAGACACACACGGCTTCAGCGTTGGCCATCTCGAGCAGGTGGCGAACCACTTCGG
This sequence comes from uncultured Ilumatobacter sp., assembly GCF_963980585.1. Lineage (NCBI taxonomy): Bacteria > Bacillati > Actinomycetota > Acidimicrobiia > Acidimicrobiales > Ilumatobacteraceae > Ilumatobacter > uncultured Ilumatobacter sp. The sequence continues at coordinate 4,577 of NZ_CAXCAM010000071.1, read as the reverse complement.
GGCGCCCCTGCCGCACCCGCACAACTACGCCAACTACGTCGGGCACGCTGCTGGGGACCTGCTAGAACTGCACCCCATCGAGGAGCGAACATCGACTCTGGTGGACCAGGCCTTCCCCGGCTCCATCATGTCGCTCGACGGGGCCGATAGCCCTGCGGTCTACATCGTCACCAACCTGGTCGGCAGCGGTCCCACGGTTGAACCCGAGGTCCGTGGCGGCCAGCACTGGCACACCGACATCGAGTTCGAACCTGCGCCTCTGTCAACCAGCCTGTTCTACGTCCAGCGCACCCCAACGACCCGCAACAGCTCACGCGGCACCTGGGTTGACAATCCTCCAAGAGAGCCAGGCTTCTATCACCCAGACTCAAGCGCTACGCTGTCTGAGCTACGTGAGGCTCTACCTCTGAACGCAGAGACGGCCTATGCCGACACGGCCGCTGCGTTCGCCGCGCTGCCGGAACAGGAGCGTCGAATGCTTGAAAAGGTCATGGTGCGACGTCGCCTACGTGTCACCGACGGCGGGTGGATGGTGCCGCTCGTCTACACCAATCCGAGGAGCGGCGTGAGGTCGCTCCACAGCCCGGTGTGGGCCTCGCGCGGCCGCCGGGTGGCTCCGGTCGAGGTGGACGGAATGGGCAGCGACGAGTCGCGCCGCTTCCTCGACCGGCTCGAGGAGCATTGCCTCCAGCCAGAGTTCCGCTACGACCACGTTCACACTCCAGGCGATGTGACGATCTGGAACAACTTCGCCACGCTTCACACGGCGCCTCCATCGAAGCCGATCGTTAACCATCCCGACGACGCTCGGCTGCTCTACCGCATCAGCTGCAAGGGAGACCCGAGCTACGAACTGCCTCGCAGTGACACCGACAAATGGATTGCCGCCAACATCTCCCCGCCGTATCGCACGCCGCCTCAGATTCCGAGGGTGAAACATCACGGCCGCTGAGGGGGCCTAGCGTGCATGTCATGTTTCGAGCTGCGACCGCTGTGGCGTGCACCATCGCCGCTGTCGGCACGCTCTCGACAACAGCGCAAGCAAGTTCGACGGATTCAACGCAACCAGCCATTCAGCGCGTCGTGACGCTTGGCGATTCCTACAGCTCGGGCAGTGGCATCCATCGCAACGCGTCGAGCTATGACGACCACGGGCCCGCGACCCATTCCTTCGGCCACTCGACCCGACTCGGTTCGAGTGCCTGCCAACGCGAACTTGACGAGACCCCTGGTCCCCGTTTCGCCGAGCAACTCGACGCCGAGTCGGTTTTTGTTGCCTGTGCGGGCGCAGTGATCCGCGAGATCCCCGCCCAGGTACGTGCTGCAGGCATTCGCGGCGACGGCGACGGGACGTTGATTACGATGACGATTGGCGGCAACGATCTTCGAACCGAACGTGATGAGAACTGGCCGGATGCCCTGTTGCGCTGCATCACAACGGCAAACTGCGACAAGCCACCACAGAATCAGATGGCCAACTTCGATGAGATCCGGCGTGATCTGATCCGAACATATGTCGCGATCGGTGACCAGTATCCCGACGTCATGGTGCGAGCGCTTGCGTACCCGCGGCTGATGCAGAGTGATCGCTGGTGCGAGGGCGTCTTGGGGATTAGCCGCAACGAGGCGGACTTCATTGATGAGCAGGTTGATCTGTTGAACCGCGAGATTGAGACTGCAACGAACATTGCTCGAGTCCGCACCGGTGCCGACATTCGCTATGTGTCGGTCATTGATGAGTTCGACAACCATGGGGCCTGCCGGTTCTGGCAGCGCGATCGGTATGTCAACGATGCGGTGTTCGGTGATTCCCTGCGTCGCAGCAAACTCGAAGATGGCACGATCCGCGAGCATTGGACCGATGGTCCCATCAACGTGTCGACGGCCTCTTTCCACCCCAGTTCGAGCGGCTATGACGCTTACCTCGACGCGCTGCAGGGCAGCTTGACCGCCACCGCCGGCTGAGCCCGTTCGTTCCGCGAACGTTCACCAGATCTGGGATCGTTCGTTCTACCGAACTGGATGGTTTGGGCGATGTTGCGACGCAGCGAACTGACGTCGAACAGCACAGTGTCCCAGGCAACGAGCGGCGCAGGTGTTCCCGCTCCGGCTATCGCCAGGCGATCGTTCGACATCACTGCCACCCAGACCTTCGACATGGTGTCACTCGTGACGATGCTGGCGCCGAGCTCGGATTGGTTTGTCGGGCTGCGCAACTTTGACCTGTTTGACGGGGAATGGGCGCCGAGCACCACGGTCAATGCTGGTAGCTATGACGCTGGAACATCGGGTGGTGACAACTTCGGCGTCTCAAGCCGATCTGGGCCAGGATTTGTCACCGGACCCGTCGATTCCGGCTACGTCGCCGCAGCATCTCAGAATGCTTTCGCAACGATCACGATCACCCGCACCGGCTGAACGCCGACCGAGCAGGTCGTTGTCGCATCTGGTCCGAACCAGAACACAACGCTCGGTTCCTGAGCCATGCGGGATTGTCACAATGTGACAGTGGTTGTCACGCCTTGTTGGTGTCCAACACAACCACACCCAGGAGGATCAGAACATGCGCATTTCAATGCAGGACGTTCCCGTCAAGATCGATGTACCTGGCGCGGCAGCTTCCCGACTTCGGAGTCGCGTCCGGCACGATCGGTGCGGAGTACTTCTCGATGGCCGCTGGCACCGACCTCGCTCCGCTTCTCGAAGGGCTTGAGGGCGACATGTGCCACGGGCCGCACTGGGGGTTCATGCTCAACAGCGATGTTGTCGTCAGCTACAGCGACGGTTCAACCGAGCAGTGTGTGAAAGGAGATCTCTTTCACTGGCCCGCCGGCCACAGCGTTCGGGTGAACGAAGACGCAGAACTCATCATGCTCAGCCCGCAAGCCGAGCACATGGCCGTGATGGAACACATCAACGCCAAGCTCGCCGGCTGACACAAGACGGGTCGTCCGATCTCGCTACCGCACTCCAACGGGCACGTACTCACGCACGACGTCCGGGTCGAATTGGAAGCCACACCCGTTCGAGCCGACAACATGCAACGGGAAGACAGTGACGTCGACGAACTGTGGTCGTCGGAGCCGTCGAGCGCGGGCAGTGCTGATTTCGAGGTGTGAACGAAACGCCGCAACGTCGGCGACACTGACGTCATGAGCGATCTGTGGGATGAGACTGATGATGGCGATATCTCACCGATCTGCGCTTCGTGCGGTGTCAGTGCGTTACCACCTGAGGCGCCCGGTGAGCCATCGATGTGCGAGAACCCCAACTGCTCAGAATTTGGCGAGCTGATGAGCCGATGAGCACAGACCAAGACGCTGCAGCATCGAGTGGCGAAGTTGAGGGTGTGACGTACATCGTGGACCCGGCTGACCCGCGGCTCGACGACTACCGCGAGCTGAACAGCATCGCGGTTCGTGCCGAAATGGAAGCCGATGAGTATTTCATGGGCGAGGGGTACGTCCCGATCGACCGCATGCTCGACTCTGGGCATCGCATGCGTTCGGTGTTACTCCACCCAAAACGCCTCAAGCGGTTCGTTCCCACGATGTCTCGGCCTGAGATGGCTGGCGTGCCGGTCTATGTTGCGAACCAAGCGGTCCTTGCCGAGGTCGTTGGCTTCAACATGGACCGGTGTTGTCTCGCGTCCGCCTTCCGTGCTCCGATGCCGACCGTTGCTGAGTTGTCGAGCACGTGTCGGCGGCTCGTCGTGCTTGAAGCGCTCAATGACGATCAGAACGTGGGCGCAATCGCCCGCGCGTCGCGTGCGTTTGGCATCGACGGCATGGTCATCAGTCCAACCTGCAACGATCCGTATCAACGGCGCACGGTGCGAGTCAGCATGGGCGAGATCCTCCACATCCCGGTCGCCCGAGCAGATGCCGAGGATTGGCCGAGCGCCCTGCACACGCTTCGTGACGCAGGCTTTGAGACATGGGCTCTCACCCCCGATGTCGTCGCGGTCGACCTCTGGGACATGGACGTACCCGACCGGGTCGCAGTTGTTCTCGGCGCGGAAGGCCATGGCTTGGAGCCTGAGACGATGGACGTTGCGACGCACCGCGTTCGGATCTCGATCTCGACCGACGTCGACTCACTCAACGTCGGCCATGCTGCAGCAGTTACGTTCGCAGTGATCGGTCGCCCGGCGCGAGCTCGATGAGTGCAATGCCTCCGGTTTCGGTGGCGGCGGAGATGCCGAGACTTATTCCGTTTGGTCGCCGTGGTCGAGGAGGGCTCTGGCCGCCATCTGCCCGAAGTTGTTGGCGGCCTCCGGGCTGGCCGGACACGAGTTTCCGGTCGATGTGGCCCGAGTTGTTGGCCTTGTTGTTGAGGATCTCGACGCCGAGTGCTTCGAGCTGCTCGCCAAAGTGCCGCTCTTGATGCAGCAACTACCGCGCCCGGATCTGCGGGCCGTCTCGGTGAGGTCTGGTACTTCTCGGCGCGGTTCCCAGGCGCCCGATATGGGCCGATATCGGGCGATTGCTCGGCGCAGGTTCTCTATCGGCAGCAGGCCCACGGAGCGCGCGTTGTGTGCTCATTGCTGCAGAGAACGTGCCGGTTGTGCGCGGCTT
>NZ_CAXCAM010000070.1:0-10620 GCF_963980585.1 uncultured Ilumatobacter sp. | reverse complement strand
GAACAGGACCATCTCGCCCGCACGTGGGAACTGCGTGACGTACTTCTGGAGAAACCATTGCCCACGCTGTTCGTCAGTCGGACGGCCGAGCGCCACGACGCGATAGTGCTTTTCGTTCATGTACCGAGTCACGCGGCGAATGGTGCCGCCCTTACCAGCGGCATCGCGACCCTCGAAGATGACAATCATCTTGCGGCCGGTGCTCTCGAGGTGTGACTGCAACTTGAGCAACTCGACTTGGTAGGCCTCAAGCTTTTTCTCGCGTCGATAACGCTGTCGCAACTGCTGGCCTGACTTCTCCCCCGGCTGCCGCTTCTCTGGCGGAGCCACACCCTTCGATGCGGTCGCCAGATCTGGAGGATCGAGCGGATTGCTCTTCATGCGTGCGCTCGACTTCTTGGCCATTAGTTCACGATTGCCGACCTCCGCTCTCCATGCCAGGGCCGAACGACCCAAACGGTACGGTGCGCATCCATGGGTGATCGACTGATTGGTAAGCGGGTCCTCGTGACAAGTTGCGACACCTACATGGGACCTCCAATTGTCGAGTTGTTCCGCGCGGAAGGCGCTGATGTCACCGCCGACAGCGGTGCGCTGATCGGCGCAACCGAGCCGGCCGATCTCCTGGCGGCAACTGGCGAGATCGACGTGCTCGTCGCCAACCTCGACCTCGCGGCATACGCCGCTCGGGTGCGCGACATCGACGACGACCAGTGGCTGGCCGGTTTTGATGCCATGGTTCATCCGCTGATGCGTCTTGTGCGGGCTGCGGCACCTTCGATGATCGACCGTGGTGGCGGCTCGATCGTGGCACTGACCTCATCGTCGCCGATGCGTCGAATGCGTCCACAGGCGACCAGTTACGTCACCGCACGGGCAGCGCAGAATGCCTTCGTCCGATCGGCCGGACATGAATTGGCGGCGCACAACGTCCGCGTCAACGCAATCGCACAGAACTTCGTCGAAAACGACACGTATTACCCGCCAGCGATCATGGAGAACGAGAAGTTCCGTGACCGTCTCAAGTCAGAGGTTCCCGCCCAACGCCTCGGCACGCCCCGCGAAACCGCCGAGCTCGCATTGTTCTTGGCGAGTGATGCGTCCACCTTTACCTTCGGCCAGGTCATCAGTGCTGACGGCGGCTGGTCGTAGCCAGGATCATGGGTGAGTGATGGTCAGGACATGAATGGTCGCAGCGCGTGGATTGTTGTCGCTGCAACCCTCACGAGCCTGCTGTTTGCCGCGGTCAGCACGTCAGGCGGAGTGAGCTTGTGGGGCGAGCCGCAGCTCGACCCGACCTCTGGCGAACGCGCACCGCTTGAGATCGACATTGCGTTCGAACCCGGAGAAGTGTTGACCGCACCCGACGATGCGCGCAATGACCCGATCAAGCTGCCCGAATGGCTCAGCGCCGTGCTGCGTGTGGTCATCGTCGTGCTCGTGTTCGTGATTGCGATCACCCTCGTGATCACCGCGTGGCGCAAGCGGCCGCGGTTGCGCTGGCGACGTCAATCGTCTGGAGAAGGTGATTTCGAGGTCTTGCCAGACATTTCCGCAGCGGTCGTCGAACATGCTGCGGCGCACCGAGCTGCGCTCCTCGACGGCGCCCCCCGCAATGCCATCGTGCAGTGTTGGCTCCGGCTCGAACGCGATGTCGCTGCGGCCGGCCTTGAGCGCGATCCGGCTGACACATCGCTGGAGTTCACCGAGCGCGTTCTGGCGCGCTACGCCCTCGATCCCCAAGCGATCACCGAGCTCACTGCGTTGTATCGCGAGGCCCGGTTCTCTGACCATCTGCTCGACGAATCGGACCGTCGCGCTGCGCTCGACGCGCTCGAGCGCCTCCATCACGCGCTCGGCGGCTCCACCGTCGGGGCAGCAACGTGATCCGGGTGCAGAGGCTTCGAGCCGAACGCGGCAGTCGAGGACAGCCTCAGCTGCAGGACAACACCCGACGCTGGGTCGTTGTCACGGCCCTGATCGGAGTCGTCACTGGCGTGCTGATGGTGCTGCTCGGCATGGAACCCAGACTCGTGCTGGTCGGCTTCGTGGTCATCGTGGCGACCGCTGCGACATGGTTGATTCTCGACGTCGGCCAGGCCACGGCGCCGGTGAATTGGCACAACTACGGTGCGGCTGAGGACGCTGTCACTCGTCCTGATCGGCGGGTCCAGGTGCTCAAGGCGCGACTTCGTCAGCCCACTCGTCGTGGGCGTGCTCTGGGATCGGTGGGGGCAACACCGACGGGTCGCGCGGATCCCAGCGATGAGATCGGCGATTCCCTCGTCGAGGTGCTCGACGATCACCTCGTCGCAGATCGCGGCATCGATCGCTCGGAAGATCCTGTCGGCGCTGCAGAGGCACTTGGTCCCGAGCTGATGCAGTTCGTCAGCGACCCAGCTGTACGCCGGTCGATGACACAGCGCCGGACCCTTGTTCGCACGGTCACATCGATCGAAGCCTTCACAACCCACTCGCCAGACTCCAACTGAAAGACCCCCCATGCCCTCCCTCGAACTGACCCAGGTTTCTCAACTCGCCGGTGCGATTCTCGACGAAGTCGAGACGGCCGTGATCGGTAAACGCGAACCCCTGACGATGGTGCTCGGCGGAATTCTCGCCGGCGGTCACGTGCTCCTCGAGGATTTCCCCGGGCTCGGCAAGACACTCGCAGCGCGCTCATTCGCGCAGACCCTGGGACTCGATTTCGCCCGCGCTCAGTTCACCCCTGACCTGCTGCCTGCGGACCTGACGGGCTCGTTCATCTTTGACCAACGTGTCAACGAGTTCTCGTTCCGCCACGGCCCGCTGTTCACGGGCCTGCTCCTCGCCGACGAGATCAACCGCACGCCGCCGAAGACGCAGGCAGCGCTACTCGAGGCGATGCAGGAACGCCAGGTCACCGTCGAAGGCGAGACCTTCCCACTCCCCCGCCCGTTCCACGTCCTCGCAACGGCAAATCCGGTGGAGTACGAAGGCACCTACCCATTGCCGGAGGCACAGCTCGATCGATTCATGCTGCAGATCAGTTTCGGATACCCGACTGCTGACGAAGAATGGGAGGTTCTCAGCCGCCGCCTCGCCCGTCGCCAGGAGGACCAGACACTGCGGGCCATCGTTGACGCCGACACCCTGCTCAAGATGCAGGAAGCGATCGAGCGGGTGACCGTCGACGAGAGTGTTGGCCGCTACTGCGTCGCGCTCGCTGCGGCGACTCGCCGCCATGCCCACGCGCTGATGGGCTCGTCGCCCCGAGGAGCGCTGGCGCTGATGTTGGTCGCACGATCCTTCGCTGTCATCGAAGGTCGCGATTACGTCACTCCCGACGATGTCAAGGCAGTGGCCGTCCCCGTGCTCGCCCACCGGGTCGCCGTCAAGCCCGAGCTCTGGATGAGTAACGCGAGCGGCGCGTCGGTGGTCGCTGCGGTATTGGCGTCGGTGCCGACTCCGGCAGCGCTCGAAGCCGACGCCACGACGACGTGACCGTCTCGAGCGTCGACCCCTGGAGCCCAAGCCCAGCTCACTTCCGCGCCATCGTCGTGGGCGTCGTCGGGATTGGCGCGGCGCTGCTGTTCCGAGTTCCTGCCATCTTGGTGTTGGCCACACCCTTCGCCTTCGTCGCGGTGTGGTCGACCGCAACCCGACCCGATAATGCACCGACATTGACGAGTCAGATCAGTCCTCGGACGATTCGTGAAGGCGAGGCGACGACATGGGCAGCAGAGCTCTGCGATGTCAACGCCGTGGACCACGTCGTTGCGTTCGCTCCACCACGCACGTGGCTCGAGACGCGTCCACATTCGGGCGTTGTGGCGACGGGTGTCGACCACGGCGACTCGACGACCACGGCCGCCGTCGCCGTCGCGATGCGCTGCACGCACTGGGGTCGTCACGAGATCGGCCCGATCAACGTGGTTGCCGTCAGCTCGTGGGGCGCATTCCGCTGGAGGGCGCTCGACGTTGGGTACCAGGTGACGACACTTCCCCTCCCCGAGGTGTTTGACGCGGCGCCACCGCAGCATCGGGCAAACGGACTCGTCGGGCTGAACCGCTCGTCGCATCCCGGCGACGGGAGCGAATTCTCTGGAATTCGGCCGTTTCAGACGGGCGATCGGTTACGTCGCATCAACTGGCGGCGTTCGCTCCGGAGCGGCGATCTCCACGTCACATCGACCTATGCAGATCAGGACACCCACGTTGCACTGTTTGTCGACGCACTCGCCGACTTCGGCACGTCCGGCGGCATCGACGGCGCAGCATCGAGTCTGGACACCACCGTGCGAGCCGCCGGCGCAATCGCGGAACATTTCTTACTCCGTGGAGATCGTGTGTCACTGCAGGTCTTCGGCTCACGAGGCCGGTCCCATGTTCCTCCTGCCAGCGGGCGCGGCCATCTCCGCCGGATCCTCGACGTACTCGCCGTAATCGACCCCGACACAAGTCGTGCCGGTGAGGTCCGTGCCGGCCGCGGGGCGATCCCCGGCGACGCGCTGGCGATCATGTTGTCGCCGCTCATCTCACCCATCGCGCTCCAGCGAGCTGTGTCGATCGCGAGCCACGGACTCACGGTTGCCGTGGTCGATACCTTGCCGGATGACGTCCATACCGACGACGACGCGTCGACCGAGTTGGCGTGGCGCATCCGTCTTCTCGAGCGGCAACGCGAAGTCCGTTCGGTGCAAAACGTCGGTGTTCCGGTCATTGCCTGGCGCGGGCCTGGCAGTCTCGATCCGTTCCTCCGCGAGATCGCCCGTCGCGCCGCAGCCCCACGGATGGCGCGGCGATGAACTCGGCCAAGCTGCAGGGCTGGATCGACGAGCTCCACGGAACCAGTCGGCAGCAGTGGTGGTTGCGGCTGGTCACCGTGCTTGCTCCGCTCGGTGCGTTGTTCGCTGTCACTGCAGAGGTCGGTACGTGGTGGCCGTTCGGACTTGTTGTCGTGACCGTCCTCGCCTGCGCTTCTGCAATCCAGCCGGATTCACATACTGCTCTCGTGGCGATTGCAGTGTGCGCGGCGCATTGGCTCATCACGGTCGATCGTGTGGATACGCCATGGCTGCCCGCGGCAAGCGTCTGTCTCCTCGCCTACCACGCCGTCAATGCTCTGGCCGCAACATTTCCGACCGGTGGCAAGGTCCCGACAGCGACTCTCGTCCGGTGGTTGCGCCGCACGATGTTCGGCGCGAGCGTCACCGTCGGCATGTGGCTGCTCGTCGTTCTTCTCGACCGCCGTGACGCACCTGGCAACGGATTATTGACCGCTCTCGCCCTCGCAATCCTGGCGGGAAGCATGTTCGTGATCCGAGCGCGCAGCGTCCATGCCTCACGCTGACGTCAGAACTTCGTCCGGATCTGCTTCCCTCCCGGGCAGGTGCCGCGTAAATGCCAAGGAGGCAATGGCGAGGAACCCGGCAAGCAGCAGCCCAACCTTGAGCGACGCCAGCTGAGCATTGCGATACTCCTCCACGACGGCGTCAACGTCAGGGTCTTCCACCCCGGCTTCGGCGAGGGCGACTGCGACCTGGTCTGCTGCGACGAAGCTGCTCCCCGACGCCACCTCGATCTCGATGGCACTCGTCAGTTCTGCAGGGATGGCGACCTCGTCAGTGATGTTGTTGACAAACGCAGCGACGAGCGAGCTGACGACGACTGCACCGATCAACGCTGTGCCGATCGCCGATCCAAGTTGCTGCGCGGTGTACTGCAAACCGCCCGCTTCGCCTCGGTCCTCTGGGCCGACCGATGACTGAAGCACGCTGCCCAGTTGCGACGCGATAAGACCCATGGCAACACCGAGAATCGCCAGCGTCAACCCGAAGCCGAATCCGTCAAGCTCGGGTTTGATCGCCTGCAGCATTCCGAACGCTGCCACGATCAGGAGGACGAAGCCGGCTTGTACGACGCGCTGGGGCCCGAACCGACCGGCGAGGAGCGGACCGCTCGACGAAGTGATGAACATGGCGATCGAGATCGGCAACATCTTGATGCCGGTCTCCAAGGCATCGAAGCCCAGCACGATCTGGAGGTAGAGCGGAAGGATGAAGAAGACGCCGAGCAAAATGAGGTTCTGGCTCAGAAAGCAGCCGAGTCCCGAACGCAACGGGGGAACAGACAGCAGTTCCATGCGAACCAGCGGGTCGAGTCCGTGCGAGGTGCGGTGGTGTTGCCACCGCACGAAGCACGCGAGCACAACACCGCCTGCCAAGATCACGAAGGGTGTGAGCGCGAAACCGAACGGTTCGAGCGGGGATTCCTTCGGGCTGAGCCATCCCCACGAACTCGCTTTCAGCATCCCCAACACAATCAACCCCAGTCCGATCGCGGAGAGCACCGAGCCCACCACATCGAGGTTCGGCCGGCGTCCAGTGAGCTTGGCGTCGCCGATCAAGCGGGCAGTGAGCACGATAAGCAGTGCGATGATCACCTCGCCGACAAAGACCCAACGCCACGACAACTGTGTGGTGAAGAAGCCGCCGATGATGGGGCCGGCAGCAATGCCAACGCCCGCCACCCCACCGATGACACCGAACGCAGTGATTCGATCGCGTCCGCCGTAGTTGGCGGCAAGCAACGCCACGAGCGCGGGGAGGACGAGCGCCGCGCCAATGCCTTCGAGCACCGACCATCCAACGATCAGGGACGGAACGCTCCAGGACACGGCAGTCAAGGCCGAACCAGCCCCGTAAATGACGAGCCCGATGACAAACGCCCTGCGTCGGCCGATGATGTCGCCCACCTTGCCGCCCGTGATCATCAGCGTCGCCATGACCAAGGCGTACAACGTGATGACGCCTTGAATCGTTGTCACTGTCGTGTCGAAGTCCTCGACCAACTGGCTGATCGCCACATTCATCACCGCCTGGTCCAGCACCATCAGAAACTGTGCAAGGGACAAGACGACCAGGGGAATCCATTTCTTCATCAGGGCGCCGACGTTAGTTGGCCACTCCCCCAGTCGGAATGCTCCCCGGGCCGGTCGCTACGGTCGGGTCCGATGCTCATTCACTGGCCGCTGCCGAGCGGCCATGCCCTTGACCGCTTCCTTGGCAACGCTGCCGGCAGATGAGCGAACAGACCATCGACGCTCAGACTGTTGCCGCGACGCGGTCTCCGTGGCCTGTGTTTGCAGTCTGCGCGACTGCGTTCTTCATCATCATGTTCGACCTGGCGGTCGTGAACGTGGCGTTCCCCGACATCCTCAGTGACTTCGGGGTCAGCCGGGCGGACGGCTCGTGGATCGTGACGCTCTACAACATCCTGTTTGGTTCACTGCTCGTCGTGGCGGGCAAGACCGCTGACAGCGTCGGGCGGCGCCGAATTTTCCAGATCGGTGTCGCGACCTTCGGGCTCGGGGCCGCTCTCGCCGCTTTCGCTCCCACCCTTGCTGTGCTCCTTGCCGGACGCGCAGTTCAAGGCGTCGGTGCCGCATTCATGTCACCCGCGGCTCTCGGACTCCTGGTTGCAGCATTCCCATTGGAACGCCGAACCCAGACAATGGCGCTGTGGGGCGCCGTCGGGGCCTTGGGTGTGTCGAGCGGACCGAGCATCGGCGCCGCCATCATCGAGGTGACCAATTGGCGCGCAGCATTTTGGATTCCGGTTGCCCTCTGCGCTGCGCTCCTCACGACGAGCGGGCGGGTCCTCAGCGAGTCACCAACGTCATCGTCTCGGCACCGACCTGACTTTTTCGGTGCCGGCGTTGTCACCACAGGGCTGGCCGCTCTGGTGCTGGGCGTTTCCCGCTCAGGCGTCTGGGGTTGGTCACACCCTGCAACGCTCCTTTCGATCGCTGTCGGAGTGGTCGCGATTGTCGTGTTCGTCTCGCGACAGCGGGTCCATCCTGAGCCCATTGTCGACCTGACATTGTTCCGCAGCCGCTCGTTCAGCATCGCCAGCTTCTCTGGGTTCGTCTTCTTCGGCGGATATGCGGCCTACAACCTCAACAACGTGCTGTTTCTCCGTCAGGCGTGGTCCTACACCGTCCTTGAGGCCGGGCTCATCGCCCTCATCGGCCCGGTCACCGTGGCCGCCCTGTCTCCCCTCGGCGGGCGCCTGGCCGCGCGAGTCGGGTTCCGCCTCCCTGCGATAGCCGGTGTGTTGACCGTCAGCGTGGGCACAGCGGCCATGGCGATCAGCTTCGACGAGACCCGCAATCCTGGACTGTTCATGGCCCTCGTTGTCGTCGTCGGCATCGGCATCGCTGGCTTCAATGCGGCCAACGCCGGGGCCAGCGTCGCAGAACTCCCACCGGAACGACTCTCGATTGGCGGCGCTGTCAGCAACGCCCTCCGACAGGTCGGCGCTGCCTTCGGCGTGGCGTTGCTGGTCGCTGTCGTGGGCACACCGGACAACATCCCTGAACTGGTCGACTCCCACAGCAATGGCTATCTGCTGGTGTCCATCGTGATGCTCGCTGCCGCTCTTCTCAACGGCTGGCAGACCGGTCGCCGCAGGTCGGCCGACTGAGAGCCAATCGTCGCCCATCGAATATGTTCTGGGACATGTTGGTAACGAAGTGATCGTTGAGACTCTGCTCCCGCTCGGCAAGCTTGACCCCGGTCTACGCGAGCCAGAAATCCCGCTCGACATCCGAGAGTTCGGTGCACTGGCAGCGGTGGCCGAAGATGTCGGCGTCGGAGCGGTGCTGGTCGAAGAGACCAAGGATGATCCGTATCAGCTACTGGCGTTGGGCGCGGCGACAACCAGTTCAGTTCAGCTCGGCACATCGGTCGCGATGGCATTTCCGCGCAGCCCGACCAGCACAGCGATGTCTGCGTGGTCACTGCAGAAGTTGTCGGGCGGCCGCTTCCTCCTCGGGCTCGGCACCCAGGTGCGGGCACACATCACCCGTCGCTACGGTCTCGACTGGCACGCGCCGGCCCCGTGGATGCGTGACTACGTCAACGCGATGCGTGCGGTGTGGAACACCTGGCAGACGGGCGAGCCATTGCAGTTCGAAAGTGAGCACTATCAGCTCGACGTCATGGTCCCGTTGTTCGATCCCGGCCCGATCGAGCACCCTGACATTCCGGTCTACATCGCTGCGATCGGCCCGAACATGTGCGCCGTGGCAGGCGAAATTGCCGACGGCGTTCGCCTGCATCCCGTCTGCACCACGAAGTTCATCGACGACGAGGTGCTCCCGAACGTCATGCGCGGTGCCGCCCGCAGCGGCCGGCGACTCGACGATGTCGAGATCTGCCTGAAGCCCTTGATCGGTACGGCGCCCAACTCGGCGCGACTCGAACAGGTGGTCGAGACCGTCCGCGCTCGAGTCGCGTTTTATCTGTCGACCCCCTCGTACCGACGGACCTTTGAGCTGCACGGTTGGGGCGACATCGCACGCGAGGCGTCCCAACTGTCACGCGCCCAGCGTTGGGATGATCTACCCGGGCTTGTGCATGACGAGATGCTGCATACCGTCGCCACGATCGGCACCTACGACGAGATCGCGACCAAGTTGAACGACCGCTTCGCCGAACGACTCGATCGCATCGAGTTTTCGATTCCCGTCAACAATGCAGACGACGCGGACGCCTTCCGCCAGATCTTGGGTCAGCTCAAGTAGCCGTCGATCCCTGACGGTCAAGGGCCTGGGGCTGCTACTTGAGGGACGACGGGGCCGAAGTTACGAGACCACCGACGCCGGCCGACCAGCGAGCACAGCCAGCGCGTTGTCGACAGCGTGTTCGAACAGCCGCCGGCGACCGGCCGCTGTTGACGACGCGATGTGCGGCGTGATGATCACATCTGGCCGACCCAGCAAAGGATGACCGACAGGGAGCGGCTCGGGTTCAGTGACATCGAGTCCCGCGCCGGCAACCTGTCCGGCCTCGAGTGCCGCGAGGAGCGCCTCCTGATCGATCAACGGACCGCGCGCGCAGTTGACGATGTACACGCCTCGTCGCATTGTCTGAATCGTTGCGGCGTCGATCAGATGCCGTGTCGTTGGAGTCGACGGTGCGTGCAACGAGACGACGTGCGCTGTTCGGAACAACTCGTCGAGGTTCACCAATCTGACGCCGTCGACAGAACTCGACGACAGACCCGGGTCGTGTGCAACCACGTTCATCCCCAAGGCTTGAGCGGCGACCGCAACGCGCGAACCGATGCGCCCAAGGCCAACGAGTCCGAGCGTTGCGCCGTCGAGTTCGAGCGACGTGGCGACTTTTGGCCCGCCCAGGCCAGCTGCTGCGCTCGCCATGTGGGTCGGCAGTTCCTTGGTCACTGCGAGCAACAGCATCATCGCGTGCTCCGCAGTTGACACCGTTGGCGAGTCTGGGCCGTTGCAGACCACCACCCCCGCCGCTCTGGCAGCATCGAGGTCAACGTTGTCGTATCCAATTCCCATGCGTGAGATCACTCGCAGCTCCGGGAATCGGGCGAATCGTTCTGCGTCCCATTGGTGACCAATGCCAATCACCGACGCGGCGACGCCCACCAGCTCGGTGTCTGTCGAGCCGACGAGCCGGGCCGACTCTCCGACATAGGCCAGGTCGGCATCGAGGATCGGCCGATCGAGGTGCAAGACGGGAAGGTCGTGGTCGGGCATGGACTGATCATCTCGCAGTCAGTCCGCTGTCGGCGAACCCGCGACACGCCGGCTCGGAAACTCGACAA
>NZ_CAXCAM010000069.1:0-11063 GCF_963980585.1 uncultured Ilumatobacter sp. | reverse complement strand
TGGTCGTAGTTGTTTCGGGCGTGGTCGTAGTTGTTTCGGGCGTGGTCGTAGTTGTTTCGGGCGTGGTCGTAGTTGTGGGTTCGACGTTCATATCACCACTCAAGATTGGACAGGTCGCGGAGTCGCCCGGCACGAACTTGACTCCGCTGAAGCTGTACACGACGTTGCGCGGTTCAGTCACTGGCTCCGTCGAGGTCTTGACGAAGATGGTGATGTTCGACTTCACATCGCCGCGGCTGAGCACACACTCATAGCTGGTTGCCAGCAATGTGGCATTTGCTGGCAACACCTCGGTGATGGTGATTGTTGACGACCAGGTGGTCTCAGGGGTCGGGGTGGCGACTGGCGCCCAGGCAAACTTGAGTTTGCCCGATGCGTCGGTTGAGCCCACGGCGGGCTCTGGTGCCTGTGCGCCAGGCGGGAGGATCCATCCGTAGTCCGCCGGCCGAGCAACCGGCCCGATGACAGTGGCGGTCAGCGTGGCCGGAACGCCCTCTTCGGTACGCGTCATCCGGGTGATTTCGAGTTGGACAGAATCTTCAACGTCGGTGCTGACGACCGAATCGTTATCGTCGCTTCCGCCGAACAGAGCGAACAGCAAGAGGCCAAGCAAGACGACCAGCACTGCGGCGCCAGCGGCGATCCCGCCTGGACCGCGGTACCACGGTTGGTCCTCCTTCGGGACCGGTCCACCGGGTGCCGGATTGAATGGCGCACCTGCCGCCGTGATGGGCTGCACGATGGTCGGATCGGTCGGGTTCCCCCCAAGAGGGGGCAAGTCGCCAGGATTGCCGGCGGGAGAACCAGGAACGTCAGTCATCTCACTGTTTGTAGCAGGTTTGCAACGTTCAGCGGTCGATACCGGAACATTCTTGAGTCAATCCAGAACGACTCGGGTCAACGGAAATCGCGGCTTGCAATGGTGCCCGACATCGGCAGCGGATCGAGGCGCTCGGCGACGATGTTGATCACGCCTTCGGAACGTTCGAGACGACCTCGGATGACCATTGCCGACGCTTCGCGCGCGACGTTCCGGAAGCGCTGCCAGCAGCCCTTCGACACCACAACATTGATCAGCCCGGTCTCGTCTTCGAGGTTGAGGAACGTGACACCTTGCGCAGTCTGTGGCCGCTGACGATGGGTGACCACGCCGGCAACATGCACCATCGAGCCGGGTTCGGGATCCCACAATTGCGCCGAGGTGAGCACTCCGATCGCGTCGAGTTCCTTGCGGACGAACTGAGTCGGGTGCCCATCGGGCGACACGCCGGTGGCCCAAAGATCGGCCACTGCTTCTTCGACCGGCGTCATCCCTGGCAGACGTGGTGCCGCGTCACCGGTGATGATGCCCGCAAGTCGTCCCGGGCGCGACTGCACGGTGGCTCCCACGGTCCACATCGCTTCGCGTCGGTCGAGCCCGAAGCATTCGGTGAACACCCCAGCGGTGGACATCGCTTCGAGCTGTGGAAGCTGCAGCGCAGGGACGCGGCGCACCAGGTCCTCGGTATCGCCAAACTGGCCACGCTGCTTGCGCTCGGACTCGATCTTGTCGGCCAGGTCGGCACCAATACCGCGTATCGATCCCAGCCCGAGACGAACGGCGACTCCGCCGACTGATGCTCCTGGCCCATCTTCCTCACACGGCTCCAAAGTGGCGCCGGCCAACGATGCATTGAGGTCGGGGGTGCGCACGACGACCCCGTGCCGACGAGCATCACGTACCAAGGTGTGCGGCGACCAGAACCCCATCGGTTGCGCATTGAGCAGTGCTGCGCAGAAAGCCGCCGGCTCGTGATATTTGATCCACGACGACGAATACACCAGGTACGCAAAGCTCACCGAATGCGACTCGGGAAACCCATAGTTCGCGAACGCCTTCATCTTGAGATACAGCTCGTCAGCGATGTCACCGGTGATGCCATTGCCCTCCATGCCGACATACAGCCGTTCCTTCAGCTGCTCCATCCGACGAGCTGACCGTTTCGAACCCATTGCCTGACGCAACTCGTCGGACTCGGCTGGCGTGAATCCGGCGACGTCGATCGCCATCTGCATCAACTGCTCCTGGAACAGAGGGATGCCCAAGGTCTTGCCGAGTGAGTTCTCGAGCAACGGATGGAGGTACGTGACCTGCTCCTTACCGTTCCGTCGCCGGATGTACGGATGCACGGACCCACCCTGAATCGGCCCCGGGCGGATGAGCGCCACTTCTACCACCAGGTCGTAGAACCGGCGCGGCTTGAGTCGCGGCAGCGTGGCCATCTGCGCCCGCGATTCGATCTGGAACACGCCGACGGTGTCTGCTCGACACAACATGGCGTACACGTCGTCATCTTGCGGGAGCGTGGCGAGGTCAATCTCGTAGCCACGATGCTCGCGAACGAGGTCGATGGCGGAGTGCAACGCCGAGAGCATTCCGAGTCCGAGCAAGTCGAACTTGACCAGACCGGTGGCTGCGCAATCGTCCTTGTCCCACTGCAGCACCGATCGCTTGTCCATCCGTCCCCACTCGACAGGACACACTTCGATCACCGGTCGGTCACAGATGACCATCCCGCCCGAGTGGATGCCGAGGTGGCGTGGAGCGTCTTCGACTTCGAGCGCGAGGTCGAGCACCGACTGCGGAATGGAACAATCGTCCTGTTCCATCGTCACGCGGACGCCGCCCCAGCCGTCGACCTGTTTTGCCCAAGCATCCTGTTGTCCCGGCTCGTACCCGAGCGCCTTGGCCATGTCACGAACTGCCGAGCGCGCCCGGTACGTGATGACGTTGGCGACCTGTGCGGTGTGATGCCGGCCATACCGCTCGTAGACGTACTGGATGACCTCTTCGCGACGATCACTTTCGATGTCGATGTCGATGTCGGGCGGGCCATCGCGCTCGGGCGACAGAAAACGTTCAAACAGCAGGCCGAGCGACACGGCATCGGCCGCGGTGACCCCGATGGCATAACAGACCGCTGAGTTGGCAGCGCTCCCCCGGCCCTGGCACAAGATGTTGGATCGGCGACAGAACTCGACCAGGTCCCACACGACCAGAAAATACCCGGCGAAGTTGAGTTGATCGATCAGCGCGAGTTCGCGGTCGATCGTCTGCCATGCTCGAGCCCGCAAGGACAGGTCCTCGACCATCCTTCCGTTTGTCACAGAGGCGGGCGTGGGCCGCTCGCCGTAGCGCCCACGGCCGCCTCGCTCGACGATGCCGCGCAAGTGCTCCATCTCGGTCATTGGCCGGCCACTTGGGTCAGGCGGGCACGGGAACGGCGGCAGATTCGGTGCAACGAGCGCCAAGTCGAACGCAGCGGAGCGCCCGATCTCAGCAGCACGCTCCACTACGCCGGGGTACCTCGCGAAACGTTGCAACTGTTCGGCCCCGGATCGCAGGTGGGCTCCTGATGCTCCAGGCAGCCACGCATCGAGATCGGCCAGGCTGCGACGTGCCCTGACTGCAGCAAGCGCCGCGGCCAACTTGCGTTGTGGCGGTGTGGCGTAATGCACGTTGTTGGTGGCCACACATCCCAGACGTTCCTGTGTGGCCAGTTCGAACAGCGCGTCGTTGCGTGCCGAATCAAGCGGGTCGCCGTGATCCCACAACTCGACAAGAACCCGGTCGCGTCCGAAGGCTTCGATGAGGCATTGGAGCTCGCGTCGCGCTGCAGCCACCCCATCGGTGGCCAACGCTGCCGGAACTGCCCCTTTCCGGCAGCCGGTGAGCACCCAGGCGTGTCCGCTCAGGGCGTCGGCGAGATCACCGAACGCGAATTGGGGCGCGCCCTTCTCGCCGGCAAGGTGCCCGATACTCAACGCTCGCGAGAGCCGGCCGTATCCGTCGACGCCATCGGCAAGCACGAGTAGATGCGTCCCTGCTGGGTCGGGAGCGTGCGAATCGGGCACGAGTCCGGTGGCGATCTGTTGCTGGGTGTCGGCTTCAGATCTACGCACCCTGCTCGCCACTCCGCTCGTGAGCGTGATCTCGCTGCCGAACACGGTTGGCAACCCCACGACTTTGGCGGCCTCGGCGAACCTGACGACGCCATAGAAGCCGTTGTGATCGGTGACGGCCAACGCTTCGAGGCCGAGGCGCGCTGCTTCGGTGGCCAGCTCTTCGGGGTGCGATGCGCCATCGAGGAACGAGAAGTTCGAGTGACAGTGCAGCTCGGCATACGGCACCGCAGCGGCTCGTGTTCGAGCTGTCAGGTCAGCTGGCGCTTCGAAGGGCTGACGCCGACGGCTCCATGCCGGCCCATCGCCACCCGCATTCCACGACGGGCTGCCGGGGGCCCGTCCATCACGATTCGACTTGGCCTGCGGAGCCGAGCGCGGCGGCTGATCAGACAGTGTGGCTTCAAGTTCGCTCCAGGACCAGGACGGGTGATTGAACCCCATCCACACAAGTATCGAACAAACGTTCTATTCGTGCAAATCGAGTCCACGTCGTTGGAGAAAGCGCAAGATGCCTTCCAAGCCGGGGTCGGCTTGCTCGACAGCAGCCTCCCAGTCGTACCAGCCAATCTCCTGGCTCTCGCCCTCCGGCGGATCAGGGTCGGCGTCGCCCCCATCGAGCAAGTACCGCACGTCGAGATGCGTATGCCCTCGGCCACCGGGGTGCACATCGACGTGCAACAGCTCTGGAACCCCCTCGTCATCGAGCGGCCCGACAAAGTGCACCTCGAGCCCCGTCTCCTCGCGAGCCTCACGCAATGCGGCTGCCCACGGCGACTCACCTGGGTCGATGTGCCCTCCCGGCTGCAACCAGAAACCGAGCCGCTTGTGCTTCAACAGCACCACACCGCGCGGCCCCACCACCAAGGCCGAACCGGTGACGTGGATCGAGTTCGATTCCTGCGCAAACGGTTCGTCGAGTTGATCAAACGCCTCGACGAAGGCGCGCAGTGACTGACGTTCGCGGTCGTCGACAGGTTGCTTGGCGATGACATCTCGACGGAGTCGAGCAATGACTGCAGCGTGGCGCACCGTTCCATCTTTCGCCACCCACATCGTCATTCCAAATCACATCGATGCCGTCCGCTCCTCATTTCTTCTTGAGTTCCAGAAACTCCTGACCGATACCACTGAAAGCGAACAAATGACCACTGACCCAGCCGAGCCAATCACTCGGCTGTGGCCCCAGACGGCGGAAGAACTCAACATGGACCTTGAAACAAATCTTGCACCACGCATCCTGATCGCAGTCTCAGACACCGATCTGCGACGCATCGCCGTGGCCGGTCTCCGTGCCAGCGGTTTCTGCGTGAGTGCCCCGACCCATGCAGAGGCAGCCATCATGCTTGCCCAGTCGTTCTCTCCTGACATCTTGCTCGTCGATGCACGACTGATGTCGCCTGAAGGTCGCCCACTCTTCGAGATGCTTCGCCACTCGTCCGAGCAGTACATGCTGTGCGTCGCCGGCCATGGCGAACACCGAGTCCGCGCCGCCGTACTGCACGCTGGCGCCGACGATGCCATCTCGACTCCACTGCACGTCGATGAACTCGCTGCGCGCTGCCATGCCATGCTCCGCCGCCCGCGTCAGCTCCAACAGCGCATCGAGACGACACCCGTCTCGTCACTCGTGCTCGGCCCGCTCACCATTGACCTTGGCCGACGCGAAGCCCGCGTCGACGACGAAGAAGTACAGACCACTCGCATCGAGTTCTCCTTGCTTGAACAGCTCTGCCGTCGACCCACTGAGGTGTGCACTCGCGAAGAGCTGCTCGACTCCGTCTGGGGCCCTCGATGGGTCGGTGACAGTCATGTCGTCGACGTGCATCTGTCGAACCTGCGTCGCAAGCTCGACAAGGCAGCTCCGGGCACGAAGGTGATCCATACCGTTCGTGGTGTGGGCTTCCGTCTCGCCAACGACGTCACCGACGCCATCGAAATCCCCGCCGTCATCGAAATCCCCGACACCGTCGGCGTTGCCTGACGCGTCACCTCCGACGCCACCAAGATCCCGCGGGCCCACCAACACGGTCACCGTCACGATCCGAGTCAGTCGTAGAGGGCAGCGACCCACCACCGGCGATGCTCGGCGACGACGAGGTAGCCGCGCTGGTCCCCTGCAGGGTCTTCAGTGATCACCTGGAACCGAGCAAGACGCCGGTGACCTTCCGGCTCCCACCACCGCTCGTCAATCGGCCACGGCCCCGCCCAGGCCGCGATATCGCGAGTCCGACCCGGCCGCCACCCTGATGCTTCGTCACCGGACATCAGCCGGAACTGAGCCGGTGGCGCCGACACCACGCCTCGACCGCTCACCTGCACGGGCTGCCCGACGTCGTCAAGCACCTCGGCCGGGTGAGGATCAGCGAAAACCGTCGACGGCGACGGGGCTGGCAATGCCCCGGGCCACGGACCGCTGGGACCACTCCCCGTGCCAGCACTCGACACTGCCCGCGCCCGCCCGTCGAGATCGACGTTCGAGGCCGGAACCCATCGATATCGATCAGCCGGCAACCGACCTCCGTTCCAGACCGGCACGGTGACCGCATCGTCGGATGTCATGCTGGTCAGCCGGGCAATGGTCCGCGCCGCTTGACGGTCGGCTTCGGACTGCCCACCCCACAGCCCCAACTGGCTCCCGACGTCGGCACGCACTTCATCAGGCGTCAACCGGATCAGCGCGATGCCGCCGGTGATCTCGTGCTCGCTCCCGCGCGGCAGATTGACCCAGGCATCGAGCTGCCAACGCACTCGCTCAACCATTGCTGGCGCGTTCAACCCCGCTGACCGGTACCACGACCGCTCAGATCGTTCACCGTGCTCGGTCTCGAGTTCGACGACCAGCCGAGTGCACACCCGCCCGGTCGCCGCCAAGGACTGCCCAAGCTCGTCAGCCAACTGCTTCGCGACAAACACCACTGCAGAAGCCTGCGCCACTGGATCGTCGAGGACCTGGTCGAGTCGGCGCTCCGGGGCCGGGTCAGTGGTGCTTGATGGACGAACATCAGCCCCCGCAGCCAAACGGTGCGCGTGCACCCCCGGGTGTCCGAACCGTCCGAGCACGTCAGCAGGATCGAGCGCCGCGAGGTCACCGAGGCGACGCAGGCCGAGACGAGTGAAGAGATCGATCATTTCCGGGTCGGATTCACCAAGTGTCTGCAACCACCCGATCGGAAGCGACGCGCAAAAGGCCGGCGACTGCTCTGGTTCGACGACCACCGGACTGTCTCGACGCACCGACAATCGAGCCGCCACGCTCGACGAGAATCGCCCGTCAGCCACACCGACACCGGCGAGCACCACCATCCCGACCTCAGCAACGACGTGCTGCAAGTGCTCGGCCACCGCAGCGTCGCCGCCGAAGTACTTCGATGGCCCTCGCGCCGCCAGGCTGACCCATCCGGGCTCGATCACATCGAGCCGCGGAGATACCTCGGCAACAGCACGGACCACCGGCTCGAATTCGCGCGCATCCCGAGCAGGATCGTGATCGACCAATTCGATCTCCGGACACCGACGCTGCGCCTGACGCCGGCGCTGCCCGATCACCACCCCTTCTGCTGCCGCTGCTGCGGTGCGGGCCACCACCCGGTTTGCCGACATCACCGCCGCCGGCAGATTTCCGTCGAAGCCCGCGGCAACGACTGGCCAGTCAGGAAGCCACACCGTGACCATGCGCATCACCATGGCACTAACTCGCAGTGGAGAGCTGATGGATCGACGGTGCACCCTCCGCCTCAACGCCAGCCATCTCAACGTTATCCGCCTCAGCGTGATGCAACTCGGGCACCGGGAACTCCATTGTTCGGCAGCGCTGACCGGGGAGCCGACGTCCCGCTGCGGTGACCTCGACAACACGCTGCTCCAGCCGACCCCATCCAGCTCCAACACCGGTCCAGACCTGACGGCCAGTGTCGATCACGCCGTCACATGCCAGCGGTCCGGGGTCGCCGACGACCATCATCACGACACCGCGCTGCTGCAATCGTGTGACCACCTTGCGCAGCGTTGACGGCCGAACCTCACTCGGCACTCGAGTGACCAACACTTCGAAGCCATCAGCTGCTGCTGCAACAACATCGGCCCACACGCCTGCATCCTGAGTGTCGATCGCCACGACGCGCTCGAGCGCAATGCCCAATTCACTCGCGGCATCAAGCCCCAGCGTCGGCACGTCAATCACCGCCATCCATCCCCCCGCTTCGACGGCGGCAGCGACGAGCCGCAGCATGACCGTGGTGGCCGCCGGGCCCGTGGACGACAACGTCCGGCCACGTACCAGCCCTCCTTCGGCAAAAAGTTCGGCACAGTCGGCCGGCGTGGGCAGCGTCCGCTCGAACGCCATCGATACCGGGGCCACTCGATCACCGAGCGCCGTGAGCACCTCGCTCAACGCAGGAGCGGTCAGCGCAGAAGAAATCGTCATTGCAGCACTGTATCGAACAAACGTTCGAGACAGCAAGAAGTGATTGATTCAGTCCGCGGCAACCTCATTCTGAACAACACGGTCCTGAACAACACTGTTCTGAACAACACGGCCCTGAGCAGCAAGATGCGCTTCGATCAGATCACTCATCTGCTCACTGGTCGTTGCCCAGTCATGCCCACCGAGCGCCACTGCGTGGTCGCGGTCCTGGATCGCCCCGCCGCCGAGCACCACAAGCAGCTGCGGCGCCGCGGCGCTCACGGCGGCACACATTTCGGCCAGCGCTGCAAGGCTCTCCGGCGACGACGCAGAGAGCCCGATCGCCACTGCGTCAGGCGTGTCTTGCATGAGACGGACCAGTGACGGCGCTGGCAGATCTGCACCCAGGTCGGTCACCTCCCACCCTTCAAGTCGCAGCAGGTCACTCAGCATCGCCAACGGCAATCCATGTTGCTCGCCAGTCGGTGATGCCACGATGACCACCCCGCGCGAGCGCCCACGACGAACGAACTTCGGTCCGATCTGACCAATGATCCGCATGGCGATGCCGCTGGCGCGGTGTTCGATCGCAATGTCAAGTTCACCAGCGTCCCACCGCTCACCAATCCTGACAAGAGCCGGGGTGAGCACATCGAGATAGACCCGGTCGAGTCCCATTCCCGACGCCATTGCCTTTTCGATCACGCCCCATGCGCCCTGGGCATCACCGCCGATCAGACGCGACTCAAGTCGCTCGCTCCATGGAGCACGATTGCCAGCCGCAACCGGTGAACGATTCGAACCCGCCCGAAAGGCCGCAATCGATGAGCGTTCCACCTTCCAGACACCGCCGCGCTTGGTCGCATCGAGCAAACCCAGGCGCACGTACCTATACGCGCTCATGTAGTGCACGCCGAGTTCCTCGGCAGCTTCATGGAGGGTCAGGACATCGTCAGCCATACGTCGCTTCTTCGATCAGCGCGACGATATGCCGCACAATCCCACGAGCTGGCACCGTGCGGTGAGATTGGTTCACACGTCAGCAAGGCGCGGACGTCGACATCAGCCTGATTTGGCGTTCCACTTCTCGCGAGCCGCTTTGCCACGCTGGAGCAGATGCATCGGCACGAGTTGTGCCACGGCACTCAGCGCGTCGTCGCCACCGCCACCGCTCGGGGCTGCTTCAGCAGCAGCGGGCTCTGCCGGCTGAAGATCGGCTAACGATGGCGGTTCAACGCCGGGCTTCCAGTACGTGTACATGTCACGGACCAGATCGGAAAGCCCGGCCGAGTCAAAGCCCTTTTCGAGGTCAACCGTGATGATGTTCGAGTACACGTGAACGCCAGCGACTTGGCCGGTCCCAAAGAGACGGCGAGCGAGTTCATCGGATGGCGTGTTGCCATGCGCATCGAGCACCGAGCGGAACCGCTCGTGTCCTTGCCCAGACAGTGTCCGATTGATCTCGAAACGCACCACGCCAGGCGTGGAACTCGGCTTCTCAGTGACGGCGACCAGCTGACCCATACGGGCGAAAACCTACACGTTCAGTGTGCTGATCAGGCCAGTGCGTCAGCGAGTACCTGTGGGAATTCTGCCGGCGTCGTCGCCATCACGGTCGCTCCCAGTGCCGTGAGCGCCGCTGCCTGCGCGTGATCATGCGCCGGAGCTCCCTCGTCGCTCAGCGCCAGCAACACCACGACCTGCACGCCTGATGCAACGATCTCAGCAACGCGCCGCTGCATCGTGGCGACGTTGCCGCCTTCGTACAAGTCCGTGACCAGGAACAACACGCTATGCCGCGGCCGCTCGATCAGCTGCTGGCAGTAGCCAAGCGCATTCGCAATGTCGGTACCCCCACCGAGTTGGACACCGAAGAGGACCTCGACCGGATCGTGCAGGAATGCAGTCAGGTCAGTGACGGCGGTATCGAACGCCACAAACCGTGTGCGCAGCGCCGGCAACTGCGCGAGCACACCGCCGAACAGCGACGCATACACCACGCTGTCGGCCATCGACCCGGACTGATCGACCGCGATCACGACATCCTTGGCGAGACTGCGCTGACGACGGCCGTGGCCGATCAGACGCTCGGGGACCACCGTGCGATGTTCGGGGAGCCAGTGCTGCAGGTTCGCAGCGATGGTGTGATTCCAGTCGATGTCGCCCGGCCGTGGGCGACGGGTTCGTGCCGATCGGGCGAGGGCCCCGCGCACTGCCTGACGCGTCTGGTCGACCAGACGCGCTTCGATGTCGGCAAGCACCTTCGCGATCACTTGGCGTGCGGTTGCGCGAGTCTCGTCAGGCAACATCGCATTGAGCTCGACGAGCAGCGTCACCATGTGAATGTCGGGCTCGACCGACTGCAACAGCTCGGGTTCAAGGAGCAGCTGCTTCAAGTCGAGTCGCTCGACCGCGTCGCGCTGCATGATCTGCACCATCGGGGTCGGGAAGTACGTGCGAATATCGCCGAGCCATCGCACCACACCCGGCTTCGATCGTCCCAACCCACCGGCCCGTTTGCCGCCACGTCGTTTGCCACGCGCACCAGTATTCGAGCTCGCATCGTCTCGGTCATACAGGGCTCCAAGGGCTGCATCGACTCGTTTGTCGTCACCACCGAGTGCTGGCGCTGACCCCGGAGCACTGCGCGACGTTGGCTCCTGCGGACCTCGCTGCTGCTCCTCCACGCCCTCCGTACCCCCGGCGCCTTCGCTTT